>NZ_JBSGVS010000055.1:0-67649 GCF_053608565.1 Streptomyces sp. NPDC055025 | reverse complement strand
GCCCCGGCCAGCTCCGTGAGCGTGCCGGGCGGGCAGTCCGCGCGCCAGGAGCCGAGCCGGGCGGCGAGCGCGCGGTCACCGGCGAGCCGGGCCGTGAGCGTCTTGATCTCCTCGTCACGGGCGGACGCGCGGGTGCGCAGCGCCTGCCGCTCCTCGTCGGCGGCGTGCTCGTCGTGCATGGCGGGGTTCGGCGGTACGAGGAAGACCCCGCTGTCGCCCGTGCCTTCCGCGCCGGGGCCCGGGACCGGCGCCAGCAGCGCCGCGGCGGTGCCCACGGCGACGGCGGACCTCGGCAGCAGCGCGGCGCCCGCGAGGGTCTCCCGGGCGCGGGCGTGCGAGGCCGGGTCGGTGATCACGACACCGTCGACCAGCTCGGGCCGTGCGGCGAGCACGGCGGCGTGGTCGGCCGGGTCGACGGCCTGGGCGAGGTAGCGCCAGCCGGGGAGGGCGGGGATACCGTGCTCGCCCAGATATTCGACGGTGGCGAGGACATCGGGGCCGGGAGGCAGCAGCCCGCCGTCACCGAGCGCGCCCAGGATGCGGGAGTCGTCGGCGGCGGCCGTACGCAGCTCGAAGAGCTGCCGCTCGGCGGCGGTGACGCCCTGGTCGAGCAGCTCACGCAGCTCGTCGGCGTACCGGTCCAGCTCCTCGGCGCTCAGCGGCCCGTCCGTGGAGTCCGGCCGGGCGGGCGCCGGGCGCCGGCTCCCCGACGGACCGCGCCGGCCGGTGTCATCGGCCGGCGCCGAGCCGGCGCGCGGGCCGGGCACTCCGCCCCGGGCGGTGGCCGCCGGGGGCAGGCTCAGCAGCGCGGCGAGACGCTCGTCAGCGGCGATCGATTCCGCGGCACGGTGCTCCGCGTCATACGCGTGCTCAGCGGCCAGGGCCGCGTCGGCGGCGCGTGCGGCGGCCAGTTCGGCGCGGGACTCCGTGCCGGCCGCCTCCCTGGCCAGGTCGGCGGCCGTACGCGCGGCCTCGCGCGCCGTGTCCCAGCTCGCGACGGCGGACTTCTCCGCGTCGCTCGCGGCGAGCGCGGCACGGGCCGGGTCGGCGTCGGGCGCGGTGTCGTCGAGCCAGCCCGCCCGTACCGCCTCGGCGGTCTCCTGCCCGACCTCGGCGAGGCGCTGGCGCAGATGCCCGGCCTCGCTGCGGGCGCGCTGCGCCTCGGTGGCGGCGGAGGTCGCGTCGCGGTGGGCGGCCTCGCCCGTCTCCTGGAGGACGGCGGAACGCTCCTCCTCCTCGTTCGCCAGCCGCTCGCCGTCCCCGGCCGCCGCGTGCAAGGCCCGTACGAGATCGGCCGCGGCGGTCGCCCGCGCGGCCAGCGCGGGCGCGGCGTCACGCTCGGCCTCACGGATCGCGACGGCGACCCGCGCGGAGCGGTCGGCGGCGGCGCGGTGGCGCAGCACCGCCTCGGCGGCCTGCCAGGCGGAGTGCAGCGTACGGGCGTCGCTCAGCTCGCGGCGCTGGGCGGCGGCGCGCTTCTCGGCGGCGGTGAGGGCCAGCGACGCGTGCCGGTAGGCGAGTTCGGCGGCGATCAGCGATTCGCGCCCGCGGGACTGCTCGGCCGTGGTCACGGTGTGCGCGGCGGCGGTGACCCGGTGGGCGAGATCGGCGGCGCGTCCGCGCTCCTCGGCGGCGCGCGCCTGGAGCCGCCGTACGAGCGTACGGGCCCGGCGCTCGGCGCCCGCGTGGATGTCACGGGCCCGTGCCCGGGTCTCGGCGGCCTCGACGATCCGGCCGAGCAGATCGGCCGAACCGGCGGTGAAGTCCCGCTCGGCGGTCAGTTCGGCGCGGCGGCCCAGCTTGTTCCCGAACCCGCCGACGAGGTCGGCCAGTCCGTCCGTGTCCCGGGTGTCGGTGACGGCGCGCAGCAGCAGATCGGTGAAGTCGGAGTCCTTCTTGACCGCGAAGAGGCCCGCGGCCTCGCCCTCGTCGGCGTTCATCTCGCGCTGGTAGCGGAAGAGTTCGGGGTCGAGACCCAGTTCGCCGAGGTGTTCGTTCCAGTGGTCGTGGATCTCCTCCCAGTGGATGTCGAGATGCGGATAGAACTTGCCGGCCTCGGTGAGGGCGTCCCGGAAGCCCTTCATGGTGCGGCGTCTGCCCCGCGCGCCCGAGGCGCCCTCGACGGGCGGCCGTACGGCGGTGGACTCGGCGACCGGCAGGGAGTCCAGGCTCAGGCCGGGGCCCGGCCGGAAGGAGTACCAGCCCTCGGCGAACTTCCTGGGGTCGTTGGAGACCTGCCGGCCGCGCCACTCACTGGCCTTGCCGACCACGACGAGTTCACCGGTGAGCGTGTGCTGCCACTCCAGGGCGACATGGCCGCAGTCGTCGGCCAGCAGGAACTTGCGCAGCACTCCTGAGCTGGCGCCGCCGAGTGTGTTGCGGTGTCCCGGCAGCATCACCGAGAAGATCAGCTTGAGCAGTACGGACTTGCCGCCGCCGTTCTCCAGGAAGAGCACGCCCGCCGGGGCCGGGCGGCGCGGCGGTCCCACCGGCTCCTCCTCGAAGAACTCCGCCTGGGCGGGCGCGGGATGCGGCACCGGGGCGCCCACTCCGCGCAGATCGAGCACGGTGTCGGCGTAGCGCGCACCGGCGGGGCCGATGGAGTAGAGGCGGACCCGGGACAGCTCGTACATGGCGGCGGACTCTCGTTGTGGTGAACAGCGGTGGGGGAGTGCGGTCGGAAGGTGCGGTCGGTCGGAAGGTGCGGGTCAGTCGGGAGACGCGGTCGGGCGTTGCGGTCAGGGGCAGCGGTCAGGGGTGGGGCATGGTCAGGCGTGGAAGGGCAGGCCCGCGTCGGCGGCCAGCTCCAGATCGTCGCCCTCGGGCGGCGGCAGCAGGGTCGCGGAGCCGTCGCTGACGGGCACGACGCCCAGTTCGAGCAGTTCGGCCATGGCCGCGTGGCCCGCCATGTCACGCACCTGGAGCTGATAGCGGGCCGTGGTGCGGTACGCGCCTCCCGCGTCGTCACCGGTGCGCTGGAGAAAGCCGGAGTCGGTGAGGAACGCGACCGCCTTGCCGACGATGCCGGTGGTCGATCCCGCGAGTCTGCGGGCGTCCTTGGTGGCGCCGGTGGCGCTGCGCCGTGCGTAGATCCGCCAGGCGGCCTCAAGACCGGGGGCGTCGGTCGACGGGTCGGTGTTCTCCCCCTCCGCCTCGGCGCGCTCCTCCAGCCGGCGGCAGGCCTGCCGTACGAACGCGTCGACGCCGTTGACCGTGATCCGGCCGATGTAACCGTCGTCGGCGAGATCCTCGGGGCGGGGGAACGCCATGGCCGCGACGGCGAGATGGGCGAGACCGTGCAGAAAGCGGTCGGCGGAGTCGGTGGAGGCGCGGCGGGCGTAGTCGCCCATGCGCACCGCGAAGACCGAGTCCTCGCCCGCGGTCACGGCCATACCGGCGCGGGCGGAGACCTCCAGCACGACCAGGCCGAAGCCGGTGGCGACGGCGTCGGTGACGCGCGCGAAGGCGGGGTCCTCGCGGTAGCGGCGCAGGAGTTCGGTGTACTCGATGTCCCGCGCGGGCAGCAGCTTGGGCTGGAGCCCGAAGGAGACGAGACGGGCGGCGTCGGCGGCGTCCGCGGGGGTGACGGCGCTCGGGGCGGCCGGGGCGGGGTCCGCGCCGCCGCTGCTCTCGGCGGGGTGGTCACTCACGGGGTACGGCTCCTTGCGGGTGCGGTGCGCGCCTGGCGGCGCGGGGTGTGGGGCGCGATGTGGGGTGGGGTGGGCGCGGGCGCCGGGACACCGCGGAGGCGCCGGGACACCGCGGAGGTACAGATACGGCGTGATGTACGCCGGGTACGGGAGGGTGCGACCGGCCCCGCCCTGGCACCGCCCCGGCCCCGGGGCTGGCACCGGACCCGGACCTGGCCCCGGACCCAACCCGCCCCCGGACCACGGTCCCTCGCTGGAAGGCCACAGCACTAGGTCCTGTCCGCGGGGAGGCGCACCGTGCCCACTATCAGGTCCGCACCGCCGAATTCCGGGTCGTCCAGGGGCGTGCCGTCGTCGACGGCGAACAGCAGGCGCTCCTCGCCCTGGCGGTACGCCGTGCCCACCGGCGGGCTCGCCGCGTGGATGGCCAGCAGCGCGACCAGATACGGCAGTTCCGGATCGCCGCGGCGGGCCTGCGCCAGCAGACCAGACAGACGGCGCGGGGCGTCGTACTCCAGGTCGAGCAGCTCCTTCGCGTTCGCGAGCTGCTCCTCGCTGAAGCGGCTGTCGTCCGGGGTCGCGATCAGATCGGGCTCGGGCATCTCCGCGCCCAGATGCTCACGTTCCACCGGGGGTGTCAGCAGCAGGTCGATCAGATCCCCGACCCGGACGGACGCGGGTGTCCGCAGGCCGGTGCCCCGGGCGAAGAACGCGTCCGTCACGCGCGTCGCCCGCTCGACCGGCAGTGGCAGCAGCGGGGCGACGAGCTGTCCGTAGAGATCCAGGCCCGTATGGGCCGTGGGCCGGGCGAAGGCCTGTCTGTCCTGCTCCGCGCGGAACAGCGGGCCCGCCTCCAGCAGCCGGGACTGGAGCTGGGTGTGCCGGCGGATGCAGTCCTTGACGATGTCGACCAGCTCGGCGGCGCGCCGCTTGTGCTCCGCCGTCCTGGGGTCGGGGCCGGTCTCGGCCTCGTCGCGCGCCTTGCGGATATTGGTCAGGATCGCGTTCTCGTGGCGATAGCGGTCGGCCACGTGGTCGAGCGCCTCGTCGATCATGTCGGGAACGGTGTTGAGCCAGTCCACCGCCCGTACATCGCGGCGGGTCGCCTCCAGCGTCCTGCGCAGCGTCTCGGCGTACTGCACGGTGCGGTAGCGCGCCTGTTCGGCGGCGAGCTGGGCGTCGGCGAGCCTGCCCCGGTTGATCAGCACCTCCAGCTTGACCTCGGCGGCGATCTGCGCGCTGGTGACATCCGTGTCGAGCGCGCCGACCAGGACATTGACCGCCTCGTCCGTCGTACGGAGATAGACGCTGCCGCCGTGTCCCGGGACCTCCTCGATGAGCTTGAAGTCGTAATCCCTGCGGGTGTAGACCCCGTCGGTGCCGAAAGTGCCGTAGACCGCGCGGAAGCCCCGGTCCACGCTGCCGACATTGATCAGATTCTCCAGCACCCAGCGGGCGACCCGCTCATGCTCGGCGGCCGGGCGGCCCGGTGCCTGGGCGGCGACGCGCGGAAGCAGCCGGCCCACTATCTGCTCATGGTCGGCGCCGGTGTCGAAGTCCATGTTCAGTGTGACCAGATCGATGGCGGCGAGCGCGACCTCCGCCATTCCGTAGACGGCGTACTCCCCCGCGAGATTGGCCTTGCGGATGTCCAGGTCGTGCAGCGGCGCGGTGCACGCGAGCGCGCGCAGCCGACGCGCCAGCCCTTCGTCGGCGGCCGGGCCCTGCGCGGGCCGCGGCCCCGCGCTGAGCTGGGGCGGAACGGAGTCCGTCGAGGCAGGCGAAGTCACGGTGCACAGATTAGGTCCTCGCACTGACATCGGTCGAAACGGTGCGGAAGCGACCGCCGCGGAACCGGCCGGGAAACGGCCGGGAAAAGACCGGGGAAACCGCCGCGAAGGCTCTACCGGGGCGGCGCCCCGTCCTCCGCCACGGCTCTCGCGTAGACCTCGACGAGCCGCTCGCGGGAGTCGTCCAGATACTCCGCGAGCATCCGCTCCGTCCCGTCCCTGTCCCCCGACCTGAGCGACTCCAGCAGCAGGCGGTTCCGTACGAGATACGGCTCGTACAGCCCGCGCGGATCGTCCACCACATGGAAGGCGAGGCGCAGTTCGGCCAGGACTCCGCGCATCAGTTCATCGGTGCGGGCGCTGCCGGCCAGCGCGACCAGTTCCCGGTGGAAGTGGATGTTCGCCGTCGAGACGCCCTTCCAGATTCCCTCCTCGGCGGCGCGTTCGCCCCGCGAGACCGCCTTCTCCAGTCCGTCCACCGGGAACGGCGGCCCGTCGAGCCCCCTGACGACGGCGCATTCGATCAGCCGGCGGGTGCGGTAGATGTCCTCGACGTCCTCGACCGCGAGCACCCGTACGAACACCCCGCGGTTGAGTTCATGGACGAGCAGCCGCTCGTGCGTGAGCAGTCGGAACGCCTCGCGCAGCGTATTGCGCGAGACGGCGAGCGCCTTGCCGATGGTGTCCTCCGAGAGCCGCTCGCCCGGCTGGAAGTACCCCTCCGCGATACGGGTGCGCAGGATGTCCGCCACCCGCTCCGCCGTGCTGGTGCGGCCCAGCAGCGGCCGGTCGTCCGCCAGTTCGCCGAGTTCGGCCCCGTTCGTGCCCACAGCAGCCTCTCCCTGATGTCCGTTCGTCTGCACGACTCATCGTAGAAGCAAGAACGAAACAACATGACTCTTGTCGGATCGTTGAACAATCCTCTACGGTGATATCGGCTCACGGTCCCAGCACACTCACCCCTCCTGCGAGGTGCAGATGAGCACGACCCAAGCACGTCTGACCAAGGACGGACTCCCCGAGGACACCGGCGCGTTGGCATGGCTGCGGGCCCTGGGGCCGCAGGGGCGCCGCGCGTTCGCGGGCGCGTTCGGCGGCTACGGCCTAGACTCCTACGACTTCTTCACCCTGCCGCTGAGCATGGTGGCGATCGCCGCCTACTTCGGTCTCGACAGCGGCCAGACCGGACTTCTCACCACCGTCACCCTGGTCGTCTCCGCCGTGGGCGGGGCGATCGCCGGGGTGCTCGCCGACCGTATCGGCCGGGTGAGGGCCCTGATGATCACCGTCATCACCTACGCGGTCTTCACGGTGCTCTGCGGATTCGCGCCCAACTACGAGACCCTGCTGGTCTTCCGCGCCCTTCAGGGCCTGGGCTTCGGCGGTGAGTGGGCCGTCGGCGCGATCCTGGTCGCCGAGTACGCCTCCGGCAAGCACCGCGGCCGTACGCTCGGCGCCGTACAGAGCGCCTGGGCGGCCGGCTGGGCGCTCGCCGTCATCGTCTACACACTGGTCTTCCAGTTCCTCGACGCGGACACCGCCTGGCGCGTGATGTTCTGGACGGGCGCGCTGCCCGCCCTGCTGATCGTGTACGTACGACGGAACGTCAGCGACGCGCCGGCGGCGGCCGAACAGCGCAGGACCAGCGCGGAGAAGGGTTCGTTCACCGCCATCTTCCGCGGGGACCTGCTCCGTACGACGTTCTTCGCGACACTGCTGTCCACGGGGGTCCAGGGCGGCTACTACACGCTCGCCACCTGGGTCCCGACCTATCTGAAGTCCGACCGGGGCCTGACCGTCGTCGGCACCGGCGGCTATCTCACCTTTCTGATCTCGGGCGCCTTCCTGGGCTATCTGACCGGCGGTCATCTCACCGACCGGCTCGGCAGGAAGAAGAATGTCGCGATCTTCGCGGTGCTCTCCGCGTTCGCGATCCTCGCCTATGTCAATATCCCGGACACGGCCGACTGGCTGCTGCTCCTCCTCGGATTCCCGCTCGGCTTCTGCATGTCGGCCATTTTCAGCGGCTTCGGCTCGTTCCTCAGTGAGCTGTATCCGACGGCGGTACGCGGTACGGGCCAGGGGTTCACGTACAACACCGGCCGTGCCGTCGGCGCGGTCTTCCCCACCCTGGTGGGTTTTCTGGCCACGAGCTGGGGGGTCGGGGGCGCGTTGGTCTTCGGCGCCGTCGGCTACGGTCTCGCGGTACTCGCGCTGCTCGGGCTGCCCGAGACCCGCGGCCGCGAACTGCTCTGACCCGATCCGATCGGAAGGTGACTCCATGACCTGGGCGTCCATCGATCTCAACGCCGACCTCGGCGAAGGCTTCGGCCGCTGGCGGCTGACGGAGGACGAGCAGTTGCTCTCCGTCGTCACCAGCGCCAATGTGGCCTGCGGGTTCCACGCCGGGGACGCGGCCACCATGCGGCGGGTCTGCGCGTGGGCCGCCGAGCGCGGGGTACGGATCGGCGCCCAGGTCTCGTACCGCGATCTGGCGGGGTTCGGCCGGCGCTCCATGGATGTGCCGCCGGACGAGCTGGCCGCCGAGATCGCCTACCAGATCGGCGCGCTGGAGGTGTTCGCCAAGGCGGCGGGCGCCCGGGTCGCCTATGTCAAACCGCACGGCGCGCTCTACAACCGGGTGGTCCGCGACGAGGAGCAGGCGGAGGCCGTCGTGGAGGGCGTCCTGCTGACCGGCGAGCGGCTGCCGCTGCTCGGGCTGCCGGGCTCCCGGCTGCACCAGCACGCGGAGAAGGCCGGACTGCCCGTCGTCACCGAGGCGTTCGCCGACCGCGCGTACACCCCGGAGGGCACACTGGTGCCGCGCGGCGAGGACGGCGCGGTGATCACGGACCCCGCGACCGTGGTGGAACGGTCCGTCTCCATGGCCCGGTTCGGTGTGCTGACCTCCCGGTGCGGACGGTCCGTCGCCGTCCGCGCGCGCTCGCTCTGTGTGCACGGCGACACCCCGGGCGCCGTCGGTCTCGCCCGTCGCGTCCGCGACCGGCTCGAAGCCGCCGGCGTGCGGGTGGAGGCCTTCGTATGAGAACACTGCCGGTCGGCGAGCGGGCACTGCTGGTCGAACTGGCCGACGGCGAGGAGACGGCGGCGCTCCACGCCGAGCTGCTGCGCCGCCGCGCCGAGGGCACCCTGCCGCCGGTCGGGGAGATCGTGCCCGCGGCGCGGACCGTACTGCTGGACGGGCTGGACGATCCGGCCGGTTTCGCCGCTCGGCTGGCCGGCTGGAAGATCCCCGCGGCGCGTACACGGGTGACGGACACCGTCGAGCTGCCGGTCCGCTACGACGGACCCGATCTGGCCGATGTGGCGGCGCTGTGGGGGGTGCGGGAGGAGGAGGCCGTACGGATCCACTCCACGGCCGAGTTCCGGGTCGCCTTCTGCGGGTTCGCGCCCGGTTTCGGCTATCTGACCGGGCTCGGGGAGCGGTACGCCGTACCGCGCAGGGCCACTCCGCGTACGGCGGTGCCCGCGGGGGCCGTCGCGCTCGCCGGCCCGTACACCGGCGTGTATCCGCGCTCCTCCCCCGGCGGCTGGCAGCTCATCGGAACGACGGACGCCGTCCTGTGGGACCCGGCGCGCGCCCCCGCCGCGCTGCTCACGCCGGGCGCACGGGTGCGGTTCAGGGCGGTCGACGGGAACACCGGAGGCGATGGGCACACCAAGAGCGACGAAGGCGCGGTGTGATGACGGACCGGGCTTTCGCGGTCGTCCGCGCGGGCGCGCTGACCACGGTGCAGGACACCGGCCGGTACGGGCACGCCCATCTGGGGGTGCCGCGCTCCGGGGCCCTCGATCCGCCCGCGCTGCGGCTGGTCAACCGGCTGGTGGGGAATCCGGCGGGCGCTGCGGCGCTGGAGACGACGCTGGGCGGCTGCGCGGTACGGCCACGCTGCCCGGTCGTCGTGGCGGTGACGGGAGCGCCGTGTGCCGTGTCCGTCGACGGACGGCCCGTGGCCTGGGGCGCGGCCGTACGGGTCCCGGCGGGCGCGGTCCTCGACATCGGCCCCGCGGTCCGCGGGGTCCGCGCCTATGTGGGATTCGGCGGCGGGATCGCGGTGGAGCCGGTGCTCGGCAGCCGGTCCACCGATCTGCTCTCGGGCCTCGGCCCGGCCCCGCTGCGCGACGGCGAGGTCGTGCCGCTGGGTCCCCCGGCGGACCGGCCCGCGCCGGTGGACTGGACTCCCGCCCCGGCCCCGCCGGCCGAACTGGTGCTGCGGATACGGCTCGGCCCGCGCGACGACTGGTTCACCCCCGCCGCGCTCCGCACCCTGCTCACCCGCGTCTACCGGGTGTCGTCCGCGAGCAACCGCATCGGGCTGCGTACGGAGGGCCCGCCCCTGGAGCGTGCCGTACGGGACGAACTGCCCAGCGAGGGCGTGGTGACGGGAGCGGTGCAAGTGCCTCCTGACGGCCGTCCCGTGGTGTTCCTCTCCGACCATCCGACCACCGGTGGCTATCCGGTGGCCGCGGTGGTCATGGAGCGGGATCTCCCGGCGGCGGCACAGGCGGCGCCGGGCACCCCCGTACGGTTCGTGCCGGCAGGGCACCGGTCCGCCCGGTGAAGCGCGGACGGCCCGCCGCCGGACGGGGAGGCCAGGGACGGGAAGCCGCGCGAGGAAGCCGGGCGAGGAAAGCGAGGCGAGGAAAGCGGGGCGGGAAAGCCGGGCGGGGAAAGCGGGACCGCGACCGCGTGTGCCCCGCCCGGAACTGGACAGCTTTGCCATTCACCCGGTCAACCACCGTAAAATAAGCGGCCGTTGCCATACCCTCCGGTAGACTTGACAGCACCGCCCCGCTGATGCCGGTCGGGTGGCTGAGGCTCGGGGGGGCTGACGGCATGACTACGCGCATGAGTCTGAGGGGCCGTAACGGAATCATCTCCCTCGTCGACGAGTGCCTGAGACAGCCTCCCACCGCGGAACGCCCCGTGACGATGCTCCTCGGCCCGCGCGGCAGCGGCGCGAGCGAGGCCCACAGCGCGCTGATGGAACGGTTCGGCCCCGAGCATCCCTTCGCCTATGTCGACCTCGGTGTCGAACAAGCGCTGCTGCCGCGCTACGGGCTGGCCCTTCTCGCCCGCCAGCTCGAACGCACACTGCCGAGATACCGCCGCTCCCACTTCCCCCGTCTCACCCTCGGGCTGCTCGCCTCCGACCACGATCTGCGGATGACCACCCTGGCCGAGGGGCGGCGCACCATCCGCCGGGAGCTGGACGCCTTCCAGGAACGGGCCGAGGCCCGTCACGGCGACTATCTGGCCGCCTTCCTGGAGGCCGTGGGCGGGACCCTGGGAGCACCTGACGGGGCGTCGACCGCGGCGCTCGCACTGCTGCGGGACGCCTCACGGCGCGGCCGCCGCCGGCTGCCCGGCCGCAAGTTCACCGGCAGCGCCGCGTGGTACGGCGGCCACCGGCTCATCCAGAGCCAGGACCCGTGGGACGCGCTGGTCGAGCTGAACGTCTGGCGGCACGACGGCGGCACCGAGGAGGGCGAGAAACTGGACCGGGTGCTGTTCTCGGCGTTCCTGGCCGATCTCCGCGACAACGTGACCCACTCGTTCATGCCCCGCTCGTATCTGCTCCTGCTCGACAACGCGCACTCGGAGTACGGCCGCCGCTTCCTGGATCTGCTGATACAGGCCCGGCACGACGACACCGTGGTGGCGGGCGCCGCCTGCGACCCGCTGACCATCGTCGCCAGCTCCAACCGCTGGCTGCCCCGCTGGGGCCCGGCCACCGGCGACCAGTGGCCCTGGCTGCTGCGCGGTCCGGACCGGGCCTCCCTCGGGGACTGGCGCGAGCACCGGCCGCCCCGGGACAGCGACGACACCTGGTGGTACCCGCTGCGGCTGCGCGACCTCAATCTCGACGAGGTGCGCATACGGATCGAACTGGAGGTGCGCGGCCACCCCGACCTCGCGCCCTTCACCCGCCTCGCCCCGTTCGTGTACCGGCTGACCCGGGGGCTGCCCAGGGCGGTGCACCAGGTACTCGACGTCCTGCGGCACTCCGGCGTACCCGCGCAGGACGGTCCGGCGCAGGACCGCTGGCTGCGCACGCTGCCCGACCGGACGCTGCGCGACGGCGCGGACACACTCGTGGACGCCGCGCTCGGCCATCTCTTCAAGGACCTCGACGACCCGGTGGTCGGTGTGCTCGCCGAATGCGCCGCCGCGCGCGATCTGTCCGTCGGGACCCGGGTGCTCAGCGCGGGGGACTCGCTGTTCGGAGAGATCCGCGCACGCTGGCTGCTGGTCGGTCCCGAGTCCCTGACACCGGCCCTGCACCCCTGGCCCAGACGTCTGCTGCTGTGGCGTCTGGCCCGGCGGCCGGACGACTGGGACACCGTGCACGAACTGCTCGCCGAGCACTTCGGCGCCGGGGGCCGTCCCGTCCAGGAGATGTACCACCGGCTGGCGCGGGGGCAGATCGACGAGGTGACCGGGCATCTGGTCGCGCGCTTCCCCGTGGTGCCCGCGGCGCAGTGGATCAGCGAGTTCAACGCGATCACGGCCGCGCCCAACCGGCTCGGGTCCGCGGGCGGCCCGCTCGACCTGCTCGCCGGACTCGGCCCCGGCGAGCCCGGCGAGGCCGTCACCACCGCGTCGGTGATCCGGGAACTGCTCACCGCGCGCTGGGTGTGGAGCGATCCGCTCGCGGACCCCGGGATGCGGCTGAACGACTTGATCGCCGACGGGTTCAGCCAGCTCTCACGACTGCGCGGGAACGATGTCGTGGTCCTGTTCAACGAGGCGGAACGCTACCGCCACTGGCGCCATCCACTGACGTCCACGAGCGAGGGGTGAGCAGGATGCGCAGACTCGAATGGCCGCTGCACATCGTGCGGCGGGTGGTCGTCGCGGTGGTCGTCGTCGCCGTCCTGGCGGTCGCCGTCCCGCTGACCCTGAACTGGATCAGCGATGTCCGGGAGCGCTGCGACGACGGCGTCGTGAAACGGGGCGCGGGTGAGTGCGTGGGGGTCACCGACGGCTCCTGGGTCTTCTCCGGCCATCTCGCCGAGGTCGAGAAGAAGATCAAGGAGGAGAACGAGCTGGTCCTCAAGGACGGCGGGAAGGAGCCGTACGTCAGCGTCGCGTACATGACGTCGTTCACCCTCACCAACGACGACAGCAACTCGGAGGACTCGGTCCGGCATGAGCTGGAGGGCGCCTATCTCGCGCAGTTCCGGCACAACCGCGGCGATCTCTCCGCCTCGCCCAAGATCCGTCTGCTGATCGCCAACACCGGCAGCAGTTCGGCGCACTGGGAACACACCGTGGACGAACTGATCGACCGGAAGGACTCCAAGGAGAAGCTGGTGGCCGTCACCGGTCTCGGCCCCAGCACCGCCCGGAATCTGGACGCGCTCAGAAAGCTCTCCGCGAACGGCCTCGCCACGGTCGCGAGCACCATGACGGCCACGAACATCCATGACATACCCGGTTTCGTACGAGTGTCCCCCACCAACATCGACGAGGCGTACGCGGGCGCCGCCTATCTGAAGCGGTCCAGGAAGTCACTCACGGCGATGGTCGTCCAGGACGCCGCCAAGAGCAATCTGTACGCCGCCACCCTGGGCAACGCCTTCACCGAGGCGTTCCCCGACAAGGCCGGCGACTACCGGCTGGTCGCGGAACGGATGACGTACGACTCCTCGGTGCCCGGCGCCTGGAAGAACTCGCTGCGCTACATCACCGTGCAGCTCTGCGACACAAAGCCGCAGGTCATCTATTTCGCGGGCCGGGGGCAGCACCTCACCAACTTCCTCGACTACCTGGCGAGCCGCACCTGTACGGACCATACGTTCACGGTCCTCGCCGGCGACGACACCTCGAACCTGGACCGGGAACAGATCACCCGCGCCGTCGAGAACGACGTGGAGGTGCTCTTCACGGGGCTGGCCCACCGCGACATGCTGCGGGCCGATCCCGGCAAGGTCTCCAAGGTCTCGGCCGGCTACTTCCAGGAGGACGGCCGGCTCAAGGAGTGGTTCCCGAACGACGACCGCTACGACGGGCAGGACATCATGGCCCATGACGCCGTTCTGGCCGCCGCGCACGGCATCGAACTGGCGGCGGGCAATTCGGGCCCGGTGACCGGGCCCACGGTGGGACAGATGTTCCGCCAGATGCACGGACGGCAGCGGCTGGCGGGGGCGAGCGGATTCATCTCCTTCCAGAACAACGGCAATCCGGACAACAAGGCCGTCCCGATCCTCAGACTCAACTCCGAGGGCCGGACGGAACTCGTCGAGGTCTCGGCCGCCCACGGGAAGCCGCCGGAGGGCCAGTGACCTAGGGTGAGGGTAAGGACGAGGGCGCCGTCCCGTAACCGCCGCCCCCCGGCGTCCGCATGACCAGCACATCGCCGGGGCCCATCTCCACCGAGTCGACGCCCCGCAGCCGCGTGACCGTACCGTCCGCGCGCTCCACCTCGTCGCGGCCGAGCGCGCCCGGCCGGCCGCCCGCCATGCCGTACGGCGGGACCCTGCGGTGCCCGGTGAGCAGGGTCACCGTCATCGGCTCCAGGAACCGGATGCGCCGGACCACACCGTCGCCGCCGTGCCAGCGCCCCGCGCCGCCGCTGCCGTCCCGTACGGCGAAGGCGTCGACCCGCACGGGAAAGCGCCACTCCAGCACCTCGGGGTCGGTGAGCCGGGAGTTGGTCATATGGGTCTGGACGGCGTCGGCGCCGTCGAAGCCGTCACCGGCGCCGGAGCCGCTGGCCACCGTCTCGTAGTACTGCACCCGGTCGTTGCCGAAGGTGAGGTTGTTCATGGTGCCCGACCCCTCGGCCTGGACCCGCAGCGCCGCGTAGAGCGCGCCGGTGACCGCCTGCGAGGTCTCCACATTGCCCGCGACGGTCGCCGCGGGATGGACGGGGGCGAGCATCGAGCCTTCCGGCACGCGGATCTCCAGCGGTTCCAGACAGCCGCTGTTGAGCGGGATGTCGTCGGCCACGAGCGTGCGGAAGACATAGAGCACGGCGGCCGTCACCACCGACCTGGGCGCGTTGAAATTGCCCGGGAGCTGGGGCGAGCTGCCGCTGAAGTCCAGCACCGCGCCGCGCGCCGCCCGGTCCACCCGCAGCGCCACCTCGATCACGGCGCCGCCGTCGGTCTCGTAGCGGTACGAGCCGTCGTGCAGCCCGGCGACGATCCGGCGCACGGACTCCTCGGCGTTCCGCCGCACATGCCCCATATAGGCCTGTACGACGTCGAGGGAGAACTGGTCGACCATACGGGCGAGTTCGGCGATGCCCTTCTCGTTCGCCGCGATCTGGGCCCGCAGATCGGCGAGATTGGTGCCGGGGTCGCGGGAGGGATGGCGCGCGGTGGTGAGCAGTTCCCTGGTCTCCGCCTCGCGGAACCGGCCGTCCCTGACGAGCAGCCAGTTGTCGAAGAGCACGCCCTCGTCGTGCACGGTCCTGCTGAAGGCGGGCATGGAGCCCGGGGTGATGCCGCCGATCTCGGCGTGGTGGCCGCGCGAGGCCACCAGGAACCGCACCCGCCCGCCCCCGTCGCCCGGCCCATCCGCCCCGTCCGCCCCGTCCCCCCTGTCCGCGTCGTCCGTCTCGTCCGCCCCGTCCGTCTCGTCGAAGACGGGGGTCACCACGGTCACATCGGGCAGATGGGTGCCGCCGTGGTACGGATCGTTGATGGCGTACACATCACCGGGCCGCAGACTGCCCTTGTTGCGCCGCAGCACCTCCTTGATGGATTCGCCCATCGATCCGAGATGGACGGGGATGTGCGGCGCGTTGGCGATGAGATTGCCCTCGGCGTCGAAGAGCGCGCAGGAGAAGTCGAGTCGCTCCTTGATGTTGACGGAGTGGGCCGTGTTCTCCAGCCGCACCCCCATCTGCTCGGCGATCGCCATGAAGAGGTTGTTGAACACCTCCAGCAGCACGGGATCGACCTCCGTACCGACCGCGACCCGCGAGGGGCGTGGCCGCACGCGCGTGAGCAGCAGATGCCCCAGCTCGCCCGCGCTCGCCCGCCAGCCCGGTTCGACCACGGTCGTGGCGTCGGCCTCGGCGATCACGGCGGGCCCGGTCACGCTCTCGCCGGGAGACAGCTCCTCGCGGCGGTACAGCGGGGTGTCATGGAGGCGGCCTTCGCTGAACATCCTTACGGAGGCGTACGGTTCCGCCCCGCCGGGCCGGCTCTCCGAGGGCCGGGGCGCGTACGGGGTGTGCGCGCCGGAGGCGCCCACGGCCTCGACCGAGACCGCCTCCACCACCAGGGGCTTGTCCATGGTGAAGGCGTAGCGCGAACGGTGCTCGGCCTCGAAGGCCGCGGTCATGGCCGCGACACCGTCCAGGGCGACCGGCAGACCGGCGTCCGTACCGGCGTACCGGAGCAGCACACGCGCGCGCGTGCTGATGGCGGAGTCCGGTACGGAGTCGGCGCGCAGCTCGGCGCGGGTGCGCCCGGCGAGGGAGTCGCACAGCTCACGCACCCGCCCCAGGGTCCGCTCGGTCAGCTCGGCCTCGACGGACTGCTCGCGCATGGCGGTGGCGTCGGCGAGCCCGATGCCGTACGCGGACAGGACCCCGGCGAGCGGCGGCACGATCACGGTGTCGACCCCGAGGGCGTCGGCGACCGCGCAGGCGTGCTGTCCGCCGGCCCCGCCGAAGCTGGTGAGCGCGTAGCGGGTGATGTCGTGTCCGCGCTGTACGGAGATCTTCTTGACGGCGTTCGCCATATTGAGCACGGCGATCTCCAGATAGCCCGCCGCGACCTCCTCGGGGGTGCGGCCGACGCCGGTGGCCTTCCGTACCTCCTCGGCGCGTTCCTCGAAGCGCCGCCGTACCACCTCGGTGTCCAGCGGCCGATCACCGTCCGGGCCGAACACCGCGGGGAAATGGGCGGGCTGGACGCGGCCGAGCATCACATTGGCGTCGGTCACGGTGAGCGGGCCGCCACGCCGGTAGCAGGCCGGGCCGGGCACGGCGCCCGCCGAGTCGGGGCCGACCCGGTAGCGCTGGCCGTCGAAGTGGAGGACGGAGCCGCCGCCCGCCGCGACGGTGTGGATGTTCATCATGGGCGCGCGCATCCGGACCCCGGCCACCTGGGTGCCGAGTTCCCGCTCGAACTCGCCCGCGTAGTGGGAGACATCGGTGGAGGTGCCGCCCATGTCGAAGCCGACGACCCGGTCGAAGCCGGCCTGCCGGGCCGTACGGGCCATGCCGACGACTCCGCCGGCCGGTCCGGAGAGCACGGCGTCCTTGCCGCGGAAGTGGGCCGCCTCCCGCAGCCCGCCGTTGGACTGCATGAACATCAGCCGGATACCGCGCAGTTCCCGGGCGACCTCGTCGACATAGCGGCGCAGGATCGGGGAGAGATAGGCGTCCACGACGGTGGTGTCGCCGCGCGGCACCAGCTTGATCAGCGGACTGACCTCGTGCGAGCAGCTCACCTGGGTGAACCCCGCCGCGCGTGCGGCGCCCGCGACGGCGCTCTCGTGCGCGCTGTGGCGGTATCCGTGCATGAGGACGACGGCGGCGCTGCGGAAGCCGTCGCGGTGGGCCGCGCGCAGCCGCCCGGTGACGGTGTCCAGATCGAGCGGCCGTACGGTCACGCCGTGTGCGTCGACCCGCTCGGGGACCTCGATGACACGCTCGTACACCGCTTCGGGGAGCACGATCCTGCGGTCGAAGAGCCGGGGCCGGTTCTGGTACGCGATCCGCAGGGCGTCCCGGAAACCCTCGGTGATGAGGAGGACGGTCGGCTCACCACGTCTCTCAAGGAGCGCGTTCGTGGCGACGGTCGTCCCCATCTTCACGACGGCGATCCGGTCGGCCGGGACCGGATCATGCGGACCGAGCCCGAGCAGCAGCCGGATTCCGGCGACCGCCGCGTCCCGGTACCGCTCGGGGTGGTGCGAGAGCAGCTTCCTGGTGACCAGCTCTCCGTCGGGGCGCCTGCCCACCACATCGGTGAAGGTGCCGCCCCGGTCGATCCAGAATTCCCAGCGCCCGGTCATTCCCCCATTCTCGCGCGGGGAGCGCCCGGGGAGAGGGTGGCGAGCGCGCGGGAGAGGGCCTGATCGGCGTGGACGTCGAGACGGCCGCTGGTGCCACGGGCCCAGTGCCGTACCTCGTCCCCCGCGAGGCGCAGCAGCTCGGGCAGCAGATCCCGGCAGCGGCGGGCCACCCAGGCCGCCCCCTTGGTCGCGAGCCACCCCAGCACGGCGGCGCGGCTGGGCGGGAGCTGGTCGACCTCCAGGGAGGGCGGCGGTCCGATGGCCAGCCCCCGGGCGGCGAGCGGCGCGTGGAAGCGCGCGGCGATCATCCGGTGGCCCCGCTCCCCGGGGTGCAGCCGGTCGGCGCTCCACAGTGACCGGTCGTTGACCCAGGCCGCCTCGGCCATATGGAGATGGACGGTGTCGTACCGCGCGGCCAGGGCGTGTACGACGGCGTTCAGCGCACGCTGCCTGCGTGCGAGCGGCCTGGCGAGCGGCAGGGGCAGCCCGAGCATGGTCCCCGGGTCGGGCAGACAGGTGGTCAGCAGGACGGCCCCGCGCGCGGCGAGGACGGCACAGACGCGGTCGAGGCGCTGGGCGATGTCCTGGATGTCGAAGGCGCAGCGGAGCGTGTCATTGACGCCGATGACGACGGACGCGATGTCCGGCCCGAAGTCGAGGACGTCCGGGACCTGCTGCTCCTCGACGTCCCGGGTCAGCGCGCCGCTGACGGCGAAGTTGTGGAACCGTACGCCGCTCTCGCCCTCGGCACCGGCCGGGCGGGCGGGCCCGAGGGCCCCGCCGAGCAGGGCGGCCCAGCCGCGCCACCCGCCGTCCACGCGGTCACCGATCCCGGCGGTCAGCGAGTCCCCGAGCGCGGCGAACCGCAGCGCCCGCACGGACGGGACGACGCCCTCCTTACGGAGGCCGACGGGAACGGGAGCGCCGGCCGGCCCGGCGCCGGACGATCCGGACCCGGACGTGGCCGGGGCCGCTGCCCCGGCGGCCCCGATGCCGCGGACGGTGCCGACGGAACCGTCCCGCGGCTCCGTCGGGGGCACCTCGGCGGCCGGACCGGCGCGACCGGCGGTTCCGTCGCCCGGCCCCGGCGCGCCGTCTCCCGGACCGGAGACCGGCGGCACAGCGCAAGCCATGGCACCGGCGGAGCCGTCGGCAGGCCGGGAGTCCTGGGTGGAGGGCGAAAGCGGCCGACCGGAGGCCGGCGAGTCGGCGGTCCCGGACTCGGCGGGCGTCCGGCCGGCGGGCGCCGGTCCCAGCGACGCCTGCCCGGCGGACGCCGGTCCCAGGGACATCTGCCCGGAGAGCGCCGGTCCCAGGGACGCCTGCCCGGGGAGCGGCTGTCCCGCGGACGCCTCACCGGCGGGCGCCTGCCCCGGCGCCGTCCGCACCGCGCGCGCGTCCGTCTCCACCGGGGCCATGGGCTGTTCCCCTCCTCGTACGACGATGCGCGGCGCCGCGTCCGAGCCCTCGCCGGTGCGTTCTCCGCCCGGCGCCGACTCCGCGATCTCCGCGCCCGTGGTCATCTCTGCGCTCCGTCCGGGCGGCGGATCTGCGACGGCACCTTGTTCAGCAGCGGGGCGTCGTGCGCGGCCAGGAAGCCGGCCACCGCGTTGTCCCAGCTGAAGAGCTCCGCGCGGGCACGGGCCGCGGCGCGGCGGTCGTCCTCCGGGCGCGTCAGCAGCTCCTGGATCGCGTCGGCGAAGGACACGGCGCTGTCCACGGCGGCCACCCCCGCGTCCCCGATGACCTCGGGCAGCGCCGACGACGCGCTCGGCACGACCGGGGTACCGCAGGCGAGCGCCTCCAGGGCCGACAGCCCGAAGGTCTCGGCCGGTCCCGGCGCCAGACAGATGTCCGCGGCGGCCTGGAGATCGGCCATCTCCTCGCGGTCGGCCACATGTCCGAGGAAGAGCGCGGGCAGCCGCTGGGCACGGGCCCTGCGGACCAGTCCGGCCCGCAGCGGACCCTCGCCCGCGACGACCAGCACGGCCCGTACACCCCGGTCCCGCAGTTCGGCGAGCGCGTCCAGCGCGGCGCCCGGCCGCTTCTCCACGGAGAGCCGGGAACCGAGCACCAGCAGTACGTCCGCACCGCGCGCGTACCGGGCCCGCAGGGCCTCGCTGCGCCGCTGCGGCCTGCACCGGGTCAGATCGACCCCGAGCGGCGCGCGCACCACGTTGCGGGCGCCGATGCGGAGGAACTCGCGCTCCGCCCACTCGGTGGTGCACACGATCCGCGAGTACGCCCACGCGCTGCGCGTGTTGAGCCGGTCCGCGGTCCGTCCCGCGGCGACCCCGGGTACGCCCCAGGTGCGCAGCACCCCGTCCGCCGTCTCGTGGGAGACCATCACCGAGGGGACCC
Source organism: Streptomyces sp. NPDC055025 (assembly GCF_053608565.1). Taxonomy (NCBI): domain Bacteria; kingdom Bacillati; phylum Actinomycetota; class Actinomycetes; order Kitasatosporales; family Streptomycetaceae; genus Streptomyces; species Streptomyces sp. NPDC055025. The sequence continues at coordinate 47,841 of NZ_JBSGVS010000055.1, read as the reverse complement.
GGTGGCGCCGTGCCCACTCCCCCGTCCACCGCAGCGTGGTCCGGTCGGAGACCTCGAGCCGGTCGGGCCCGAGCGATTCGAGCACCTCCCGCAGCCGCCGCCGGGCGGTCAGCACCCGGTAGCCGCCGGTGCCGGGGATGACGGGACCCGGCAGGGTGATCACCCGCCCCTGCACGGTGTCCTCGTCGGTCTCCCGCTCCCCGGGCACGATGAGCACCGGCTCGTGCCCGGCCGCGAGATAGCCGCTGCCGAGCTCCTGGAGCGCGGTACGCAGCCCGCCCGAGGCGGGGGTCACGAAGTTCGCCAGCCGTACGATCCGCAAGCCGCTCACGCGACCACCGCCGTGCGCGCGCCGAGGACCTCGTCGTAGTGGCCGAGGAGCTGGTCGCCGACGACGGCCCAGGTCCTGCCCTCCACGGTGGTGCGCGCCGCCCGCCCGTACGCCTCACGGAGCGCCGGGGCGTTGGCCAGGTCGCGCACCGCCTCGGTGACGGCGTCGGCGTCGTGCGGCGTCACCAGCGTGCCGGTGTACCCGTGGGCGACGAGATCGAGCGGTCCGCCCGCGGCGGGCGCGATCACCGGTACCCCGCTGGCCATGGCCTCCTGCACGGTCTGGCAGAAGGTCTCGTACGGTCCGGTGTGCGCGAACACGTCGAACGAGGCGAAGGTACGCGCGAGCTCGTCGCCGGTCGTACGGCCCAGGAAGACCGCGCCGGGCAGCGCGCCCCGCAGTGTGGTCTCGCTGGGCCCGTCCCCGACGATCACGACCCGGACGCCCGGCAGCTCGCAGACGCCCGCGAGGAGTTCGACATGCTTCTCGGGCGCCAGCCGGCCGACGTATCCGACGATCAGCTCCCCGTTGGGCGCGAGCCGCCTGCGCAGCTCCTCGTCCCGCAGCTCGGGCCGGAACCGTACGGTGTCCACCCCTCGCGGCCAGAGCCGCACCCGCGGGATGCCGTGCTCGGCGAGGTCGCGTACGGCCGCGCTGGACGGTGCCAGGGTGCGGTCGGCCGCGGTGTGCACGGTACGGATCCGGCGCCAGGCGGCCGCCTCTCCCGCGCCCACATAGGTGCGGGCGTAGCCGGCGAGGTCGGTCTGGTACACGGCGACGGCGGGGACCCCGAGCCGTGAGGCGGCCGTCATGCCGCGCACCCCGAGCACGAACGGGCCCGCCAGATGGACCAGTTCGGCGCGGTGCGCGGCGATGGTCGCCGCGACCCGCCGGCTGGGCAGCGCCACCCGTACCTGGGGATAGCCGGGCAGCGGCACGGAGGGCACGCGCACCACGGGGCACGGTGCGTCGATCTCGGCATCACCGGCGACGGCCGGGGCGATGACGAGCGGGTCATGACCGCGCGCGGCGAGGTGCCGGGCGGTTTGGAGGGCGCAGTGGGCTACGCCGTTGACATCCGGTGGGAAGGACTCGGTAACTATGACGACACGCATGTTCGTGTTGTCGTCCTACCGAGCGTGTCCCTGCCAACGTGGATCTTTCCGCGTGGGGAACGTCCCGTGAGCATTGGACGCGGGTCGCCTGCGGCGGGCGGGGGTGATGCACGGAGGGTAGCGATGTGATCACGGTGCGCGTGCGCGTTGCGCCTGGCGGCGCGGGAGCGGTTCGCGCCTGGCGGCGCGGGAGCGGTGCGTGGGTGGTGCGGGTGCCGGGGCCTCCGGAGGTGCGTGTCCGGACTGCTATCCTCACCGCGCTCCGCGCGAGCTGCGACGCTTTACGTCCGGACACGCACCTCCTCCGACCCCGCCCCCCTCCCGCCGGTACTCCGGCTGCGGGCCGCGATTCAAGCCCGTCCGGCGATTGAGGACGGAACCGCCCACCCCGGCACCGGGCTCCCGGACGAACGCGGGGCGAAAAACAAGCCCGTCCGGCGATTGAGGACGGAACCGCGCGCCCCGGCGCCGGGCTCCCGGGGGGACCCGGGGTGGAAAATGAGCCCGTCCGGCGATTGAGGACAGAAACCGGCGCGCGGTCAGGTCGTGGTCAGGAGGACGATCAGGAGTACCAGGCCCGCCAGCGCCGGCGCGATCACCTCGTACGCCCAGCGCACCACCGGCTCGCCCTGGGCCGTGGGGCGCGTCGTGGCCCGTTCGGACAGTTCGCGCATCTCCGCGACCGCGCGGTCCACGAGCGCCAGCCGGGCCGGGTCGGGGGCCTCGGAGCCGCCGCCGCGGGCCAGCCGGTCCTGGTAGCGGTGGGCGCGCTTGCGCTGGCGCAGGGAGACCGGGACCGCCCAGAGCTGGAACTTCCCGGCGCTCTCCGTGAGGACCTCGCACGAGAACGCGGCCCGTATCTCCGTCACCGTCGCCCAGGGCAGCGTGATCGTCCGGAACGGGTTCCTGATCCGCAGCCGGTCCTCCCCCGCGAAGACCGCCGGGCGCAGACTGAACGCGACGACGAGCGGTACGGAGAAGAGGAGACCGGCCAGTGCCAGCCAGGGGGTGCGGCCCGTGCCCCGGACGAGCGCGTCGACGCCGAGCCAGCCCGCGATCGCCAGCAGCAGGAGCCCGCCGAGGATCCCGCCGCCCGACCGGAAGACGCGGTCACGGTAGGTCGGCTGGGAGGTCTGGGGCGCTGGACTCGTCATATGCCCGATTCTGCCGTACGCGTCCGTAAAGCCTCGACGGACCTCCGGTCACAGCTCGGACTCACCTCTGTACAGGTCGCTACGCGCGTAGATATGCTCCTCTGGTGACCATGCCCACCATCACTCCCCCATTCGCCGACGTGACCGGGTCCGACAGCGCGCTGCGCCACTTCCTGCACGGGCTGCCGGGTGTCGACGCCGTCGGCCTGGAGGCGCGCGCCGGTTCGCTCGGGACGCGCTCGATCAAGACCACGGCCAAGGCGTACGCCATCGATCTGGCCATCTCCATGATCGATCTGACGACGCTCGAAGGCGCGGACACCCCCGGCAAGGTCCGGGCGCTCGCCGCCAAGGCCCTGCGGCCCGATCCGACCGACCGTACGACGCCCGCCACCGCGGCGGTCTGTGTCTATCCGGACATGGCGGGGACCGCGGTCGCCGCGCTCGCCGGGTCCGGGGTGAAGGTCGCGTCCGTCGCGACCGCCTTCCCGGCCGGCCGGGCCTCGCTCGCGGTGAAGCTCGCGGACACCCGCGACGCCGTGGCCGCGGGCGCCGACGAGATCGACATGGTCATCGATCGCGGCGCGTTCCTCGCGGGTCACTACCTCAAGGTGTACGAGGAGATCCGTGCGGTGAAGGAGGCGGCCGGAGCCGCCCGGCTCAAGGTCATCTTCGAGACCGGTGAGCTGTCCACGTACGACAACATCCGCCGCGCCTCCTGGCTCGGCATGATCGCGGGCGCGGACTTCATCAAGACGTCCACCGGCAAGGTCGGGGTCAACGCCACCCCCGCCAACACGCTGCTGATGCTGGAGGCCGTACGGGACTTCCGCGAGCGGACCGGGGTACAGGTCGGGGTGAAGCCCGCGGGCGGTATCCGCACCAGCAAGGACGCGGTGAAGTTCCTGGTGCTGGTCAATGAGACCGTGGGCGCGGACTGGCTGGACAGCCACTGGTTCCGCTTCGGCGCCTCCAGTCTGCTGAACGATCTGCTGATGCAGCGTCAGAAGCTCAGCACCGGCCGCTACTCCGGCCCCGACTATGTGACGGTGGACTGATCACCATGGCTTCTGTGTTCGAGTACGCGCCGGCGCCCGAGTCCCGTGGAATCGTCGACATCGCCCCGTCGTACGGGCTGTTCATCGACGGCGAGTTCACCGAGGCGGCGGGCGGGAAGGTCTTCAAGACCGTCTCCCCGTCGACCGAGGAGGTGCTCTCCGAGGTCGCCCAGGGCGGCTCCGAGGACATCGACCGGGCCGTCGGGGCCGCCCGCAAGGCCTTCGAGAAGTGGTCGGCGCTCCCCGGCGCCGAGCGCGCCAAGTATCTCTTCCGTATCGCCCGGATCATCCAGGAGCGCTCACGCGAACTGGCGGTCCTGGAGACCCTCGACAACGGCAAGCCGATCAGGGAGACCCGGGACACCGATCTCCCGCTGGTCGCGGCCCACTTCTTCTACTACGCGGGCTGGGCGGACAAGCTCGGCCACGCCGGGTTCGGCCGGAGGACGGCAGCAGGACACAGCGGGGCGGATCCGAGGCCGCTGGGTGTCGCGGGCCAGATCATCCCGTGGAACTTCCCGCTGCTCATGCTCGCCTGGAAGATCGCCCCGGCGCTCGCCACCGGCAACACCGTGGTGCTGAAGCCCGCGGAGACGACCCCGCTCTCGGCCCTCTTCTTCGCGGACATCTGCCGTCAGGCGGGGCTCCCCAGGGGCGTCGTCAATATCGTGACCGGTGACGGGAGTACGGGCGCGGCGCTCGTCTCGCACCCGGGTGTCGACAAGATCGCCTTCACCGGTTCCACCGCCGTCGGCAAGGCCATCGCGCGCGAGATCGCCGGTACGGACAAGAGGGTCACCCTCGAACTGGGCGGCAAGGGCGCCAATATCGTCTTCGACGACGCCCCCGTCGACCAGGCCGTCGAGGGCATCGTCACCGGGATCTTCTTCAACCAGGGCCAGGTCTGCTGCGCGGGCTCCCGGCTGCTCGTCCAGGAGTCGGTCCACGACGAGGTGCTGGAGTCGCTCAAGCGCCGGCTCTCGACGCTGCGCGTCGGTGACCCGCTGGACAAGAACACCGATCTCGGCGCGATCAACTCCGCCGAGCAGCTCGCCCGTATCACCGCCCTGGCGGAGACGGGCGAGGCGGAGGGCGCGGAGCGCTGGTCCCCGGCCTGCGAACTGCCGTCGTCCGGCTACTGGTTCGCGCCGACGCTCTTCACGAACGTCACCCAGGCGCACACCATCGCCCGTGACGAGATCTTCGGCCCGGTGCTGTCGGTGCTGACGTTCCGTACGCCCGAGGAGGCCGTGGCGAAGGCCAACAACACCCAGTACGGCCTGTCGGCGGGTATCTGGACGGAGAAGGGCTCCCGCATCCTGGCGGTCGCCAACAGGCTCCGGGCGGGCGTCGTCTGGGCCAACACGTTCAACAAGTTCGACCCCACCTCGCCCTTCGGCGGCTACAAGGAGTCGGGCTACGGCCGTGAAGGCGGCCGTCACGGTCTGGAGGCGTATCTCGCCCCGTCGAGCCCGGAGGGCGAGCACTGATGAGCACCGCTGACTCGACGCGACTGAGTGTCCTCAAGACCTACAAGCTGTACGTCGGGGGCAAGTTCCCCCGCAGCGAGAGCGGCCGGGTGTACGAAGTGACCGACTCCAAGGGCACCTGGCTGGCGAACGCCCCGCTGTCCTCCCGCAAGGACGCCCGGGACGCGGTCGTCGCGGCCCGCAAGGCGTTCGGCGGCTGGTCGGGCGCGACCGCGTACAACCGGGGCCAGATCCTCTACCGGATCGCCGAGATGCTGGAGGGCCGCAGGGGCCAGTTCGTCCGGGAGGTCGCGGACGCGGAGGGCCTGTCGAAGCCGAAGGCCACGGCGGCGGTGGACGCGGCGATCGACCGCTGGGTCTGGTACGCGGGCTGGACCGACAAGATCGCCCAGGTCGTGGGCGGCGCGAACCCGGTGGCGGGTCCGTTCTTCAATCTCTCCACGCCCGAGCCGAGCGGTGTCGTCACCGTCCTGGCGCCCCAGGACTCGTCCTTCCTGGGCCTGGTCTCGGCGCTCGCCCCGGTGATCGCCACGGGCAACACGGCGGTCGTCGTCGCGAGCGAGCGGTCCCCGCTGCCCGCGCTCTCCCTGGGCGAGGTGCTGGCCACCTCGGACCTGCCCGGCGGAGTGGTCAACGTCCTGTCGGGACGTACCTCCGAGATCGCGGCCCCGCTCGCCGCGCACCAGGACGTCAACGGGATCGACCTGACCGGCGCGGACGCGGCCCTGGCGAAGGAACTGGAGATCGCGGCGGCGGACAACCTCAAGCGGGTGCTGCGCCCGCACACCACCGACTGGTGGTCCGACCCGGGCACCCACCGTCTGACGGCCTTCCTGGAGACCAAGACGGTCTGGCACCCCACCGGCAGCCTGGGCGCCTCGGGCTCGTCCTACTGACGCCCGGGAGACCTCGCACGGTCCAGGCCCCGCTTTCCCTCATCCGGGCGAAAGCGGGGCCCTTTCAGTGCCCACTACTTGGCAGAGTCGTACGCTTCCAGACATGACTGACACCTACGCCATGACCGATGCCCGCGCCAACTTCGGCACGCTCGTGCGTCGGACAGCCCACTCGCGCGAGCGCATCGCCATCACCGACCACGGACATGTGGCAGCCATACTGATCAACCCGCAGGATCTGGCGGATCTGGAGGACTCGCTGGCGCTGGCCGAGTACCGGCTCAGGCAGGAGCGCGGCACAGTCGAGCCGGGCATCCCGCACGACGAGGTCGGCCGCATGCTGGGACTGCGGTAAATGACTTACGGAATCATCTGGGAGCCCCGCGCCACGAACGCGGCTCTGCGCCACCTCAAGGACGACCCGGCCGGACTCTCGGCCGTGTACGAAACCGTGGACAAGCTCGCGGCCGAACCACGCCCCGCCAACTCGATCCCGTACGGATCGGATGACGTGCGGCGCCTGCACATCGGTGATTACCGCGTCCTCTATCTGATCGATGACGACGTCATCCGGATCCTCGTCACCCATCTCGGCCGCACGGTCTGACCGTCAGGCCGGCGGGGCCGGGAGCAGTAGTTTCAGGGCCGGGCCCGCCAGGGGGAGGTCCTGGAGGGCGCCGCCGCCCTTGGTGAGCGGGTCCGTCAGCATTGCCGTGGAGAGCGGCTTGAAGTCGGCGATCTGGGTGCCCACCGCGTTGTCCAGCGGGTCCACGCCGGTGCCGGCCAGCGGGTTGAGCTTGAGCTTGGTGACGGGGGCGAGCGCGCCGGTGGTGGAGTGCGTGAGCGCGCCGGCGAGGCCCTGGCCCGCCGCCTCGCCCGCCGCGGCGAGCTGGAGATCGCTGTCCGGCGAGGCCACGGCGGCGGGCACACCGCCCAGGCCGAGGGCCGCGCCCGCCGCGGTGACGGTCAGACCCGCGCGCAGCAGAGCGCGGCGCGGGGAGGTGGGAGCCGCATGACGTGCCATGAGTTTTCCTGCCTGGCCGAGGGGAATTTCCTGTTTTGTAACGACACTCGGCCGTGCGGAGATGCGGTGTGGCACACCATCAGAACCGGTCGGCCCACGACCGGTCCGCACCGGTCCGTCATCGGTTCGCCATGATCCGTCGTGGTTCCGTACACCCGGGGGGTCACGTACCCGGGTCCATGCCGCACACTGGTGTCCCGTGAGTCCTCCTTCCCATCCCGCCCGGGTCCTCCTGCTCGCCGGCCCCTCAGGCTCCGGAAAGTCCTCCCTCGCCGCGCGTACGGGTCTGCCCGTGCTGCGCCTCGACGACTTCTACAAGGAGGGCGACGACCCGACGCTGCCGCTGGTCCCGGAGAGTTCGGACATCGACTGGGACTCCGCCCTGTCCTGGGACGCGGACGCCGCCGTCGCGGCGATCGAGGAGCTGTGCCGTACGGGCCGTACGGCCGTTCCCGTCTACTCCATCGCCACCAGCGCCCGGGTGGACACGGAGGTGCTCGACCTCGCGCACACGCCCGTGTTCCTCGCGGAGGGCATCTTCGCGGCGGACATCGTCGCGCGCTGCCGGGAGTCGGGGGTGCTGGCCGACGCGCTCTGTCTGCGCGGCCGGCCCTCGACGACCTTCCGGCGACGGCTGCTGCGCGATCTGCGCGAGGGGCGGAAGTCGGTCGGGTTCCTGCTGCGGCGCGGCTGGCGGCTGATGCGCGCGGAACGCGCCATCGTCGCCCGGCAGACGGCGCTGGGCGCGTATCCGTGCGGCAAGGCGGAGGCACTGGGCCGTATCACCGCCGCCGGGGCGGAAGCGGCGACCGCGGAAGCCGCGGCGGCGAAAGCGGTGGTACGGAATGCCGCGCCCTGTCCCTCATCCGCGCCCAGCCCCACCGCGAGCGGTCACTGAGCGGCTCCCACCGGGAGCGGCCCCCACGGGGAGCGGCCGACCGCGCGCGAGCGGCCGACCGCCTCCGCGGGAGCGGCCGGCCCTTCGGCCGCACGAAAACAGGACCGCACAAGACCCCCCGGTCCTGTACGGTCCCGCTTCTTTTCCCTGTGATCCCCCGGTGGGCCCCCACGACCCCCGAGTTCTCCGTGCACCCCCGTGCTTTCCCCGTACTCCCGCCGTCTCCCCCGAGACCGCGGGCCCCCCACTTTCCCCCGTGCTCCCCCGTGTTTCCCCCTGCGGCCCTCAGGCGACCAGTTCGCCGAAGGACTCCTCCTCGTCACGGCCGAAGCTGAGGACCTCGTCCTCGCGCAGCCGGCGGAGCGACCGCCAGATGCTCGACTTCACCGTGCCGACACTGATGTCGAGGATGTCCGCGATCTCCGGATCGGTGCGGCCCTCGTAGTAGCGCAGTACCAGCATCGTGCGCTGGAGTTCCGGCAGGCGTGCGAGCGCCTGCCAGAGCACCGCGCGCAGTTCCGTGCCGCGCATCGCGTCGGTGTCGCCCGCCGTCTCCGGCAGCTCCTCCGTCGGGTACTCGTTGAGCTTGCGCCTGCGCCAGGCGCTGATGTGCAGATTGGTCATGGTGCGCCGTAGATAGCCCCCGACCGCGGCCTTGTCGCTGATCCTGTCCCACGCCCGGTACGTCGAGAAGAGGGCGCTCTGGAGCAGGTCCTCGGCCTCGAACCGGTCGCCGGTGAGGTGGTAGGCGGTGGCGTACAGGGAGGCGCGGCGCTCCTGGACGTAGGCGGTGAACGCCGCCTCGGCGTCCCCCGACCGCGCCGGGAGCTGCCGCTCCCCCGAGACCTCCCCGTACGTGGCGGCTCCCCCGTTGCCCGCCAGGTCCGCGTCAACCACCGTCATGTACGACGGCTTGTGCTGACGCCCGGCGCCGCGAACGCACCCCCGCCCGTTCACGGCGCCGGACTTCTCACTGCTCCTTGTGACGTCGTGAAGACGCGTGACCACCGCGTTCGAGGCCGTGCCGTGCACTGCGTTCATCCCGCGCCCCCCGTCGTTTGGAGTTGCTTCTTTCCCTGTGACCAAGAGCTTGCCGGGGCAGTTTCATGGCGCTGTCCGCCGACTGTCACAGGCCTGTCACAGGCGGCGGCGTACCTTGCGCGAACCGGGCGGAAAGGATGGGAGCGCTCCAACTGTCGAACTGTGGTCCCCCCATGGGACAGAATGACCTCCGTGCCTTTCCTGTTGCTGATCGAGGACGACGACGCCATCCGCACGGCCCTCGAACTCTCGCTGTCGCGCCAGGGCCACCGAGTGGCCACCGCGGCGACGGGAGAGGACGGCCTGAAACTGCTCCGCGAGCAGCGGCCGGATCTGATCGTGCTGGATGTGATGCTGCCCGGGATCGACGGTTTCGAGGTGTGCCGGCGCATCAGGCGCACCGACCAGCTGCCGATCATTCTGCTGACCGCGCGCAGCGACGACATCGATGTGGTGGTCGGCCTGGAGTCCGGGGCCGACGACTATGTGGTCAAGCCGGTGCAGGGCCGGGTGCTGGACGCGCGGATCCGCGCGGTGCTGCGGCGCGGCGAGCGCGAGTCCACGGATTCGGCGACCTTCGGCGGTCTGGTGATCGACCGGTCCGCGATGACGGTCACCAAGAACGGCGAGGATCTCCAGCTCACCCCGACCGAGCTGAGGCTGCTGCTGGAGCTGAGCCGCCGCCCCGGCCAGGCGCTCTCGCGGCAGCAGCTGCTGCGGCTGGTGTGGGAGCACGACTATCTCGGCGACTCGCGTCTGGTGGACGCGTGTGTGCAGCGGCTGCGCGCGAAGGTGGAGGACGTACCGTCCTCGCCGACCCTGATCCGTACGGTGCGCGGAGTGGGCTACCGGCTGGACGCGCCTTCGTGAGTGAGGCACACGCGATGGACGGGCCGGACCGCGGCCCGCACGGCCCGCACGGCCCGCTGGAGAACGGCGCGGGTGCCGGTGATGGCACCGGCTCGGATGCCGGCTCGGGCGCGGGCACCGGCTCGGGCACCGGCGGTGCGCGGCGCAGCGCGGCGGAGAAGGGCAGCGCCACGAAGAAGGCGATCCTCGCGGGGCTCCGCTGGACCAGTCTGCGGCTGCGGCTCGTGGTCGTCTTCGGGGCGGTGGCCCTGACCGCGGCGGTCTCCGCGTCGGGGATCGCGTACTGGCTCAACCGCGAGGCCGTGCTGACCCGCACCCAGGACTCGGCGCTCAACGACTTCCAGCAGAAGATGCAGAGCCGGGCGGCGGAGCTGCCCCTGTGGCCGAGCCAGAGCGAGCTCCAGGACACCGCGGAGCAGATGGCCGACGGCAACGCCGGTTACAGCGTGCTGCTGATAGGTGAGCGCGCCGAGGGGAAGCCCGTCGTCGGCGCCTCCGACCGGGACACCTTCACCCTGGACGACGTACCGAAGTCGCTCCAGGAGGCCGTGAACGGCCGGCAGAAGGTCACCTCCGGGAACGCCTACCCGTACCACGTCTTCTGGCTACGCACCGAACTGGGCGGTACGCCCTATCTGGTGGGCGGTACGCGGATCATCGGGGGCGGTCCGACCGGCTATCTCCTGAAGTCCCTGGACCAGGAGCGCGCGGATCTCAACTCGCTCGCCTGGTCACTGGGGATCGCGACGGCCCTCGCGCTCGTCGGGTCGGCGCTGCTGGCGCAGGCCGCGGCCACCACCGTGCTCAAGCCCGTGCAGCGGCTGGGCGAGGCGGCGCGGCAGCTCGGTGAGGGCAGGTTCGGGACCCGGCTGCGGGTGTCGGGGACGGATGAGCTGGCGGATCTCTCGCGTACGTTCAACAAGGCCGCCGAGTCGTTGCAGAAGAAGGTCGCGGACATGAGCGCGCGGGAGGAGTCCAGCCGCCGCTTCGTCGCCGACATGTCCCATGAGCTGCGTACGCCGCTGACCGCGCTGACCGCCGTGACGGAGGTGCTGGAGGACGAGGCGGACAGTCTCGACCCGATGATCGCGCCCGCGGTGACCCTGGTGGTGAGCGAGACCCGGCGGCTCAATGTGCTGGTGGAGAATCTGATGGAGGTCACCCGCTTCGACGCGGGTACGGCCCGGCTCGTCCTGGACGATGTCGATGTCGCCGACCAGGTCACGGCCTGTATCGACGCGCGGGCCTGGCTGGACGCGGTGGAACTGGACGCGGAGCGCGGCATCATGGCCCGGCTCGATCCGCGGCGGCTCGATGTGATCATGGCGAATCTGATCGGCAACGCGCTCAAGCACGGGGGTTCGCCGGTGCGGGTGGCGGTGCGCACGGAGGACGGCTCCCTCGTCATCGAGGTACGGGACCACGGGCCCGGTATCCCCGAGGACGTCCTGCCGCATGTCTTCGACCGTTTCTACAAGGCGAGCGCGTCACGGCCGCGTTCGGAGGGCAGCGGTCTGGGGCTGTCGATCGCGATGGAGAACGCCCATATCCACGGCGGTGACATCACCGCGGCCAATGTGCCGGACGGCGGCGCGATGTTCGTACTGCGCCTGCCGAAAAACGGCGCGGAGCCGGACGACGCGGCGGCGCGGGACGGGGAAGCGGAACCGGGAGAGGAAGGCGACGCGCGGTGACGCGGATGAGGCGGCCGACGCGAAGCGGACGGAACGGCGGAAGGACGGCCGGCACGCTGCCCGGGGCTCGGCTCGGGCGGGACGCGGTGACCGGCGGGGCTCGGCGTGTGCCCCGGCTCGGGCCGGACCGGGTGACCGGCGGCGGAACGGCCGATGGCGACCGGACCGGCGACAACCGGACCGGTGACGGTAGAGCCCGCGCGGGCCTGGCCCGTCGGCCGGGATCCCGGGGCGCGCGGCTCGCGGGCGCCCTGGTCGTCCTGCTCGCCGCCCTCGCGGCGGGGTGCGGGATCAGGACCACCTCGGTGCCGGTGGACGCGGGGCCCGCGCCCTCGCGGATGCCGTGCCAGGTCGCGGGAGAGAACGTGATCACACAGTCGCGGCCCGGCGTTCCCGTGCGGATCTATCTGGCCTGCGCGTCCGGCCTCGCGTCGGTGGAGCGCGCGGCGCCGATCCCGCAGGGGAAGTCGGTCGACGGCCGCCTGTCGATCGCGCAGAGCCTGCTCGACGAGCTCCAGGCACAGCCGTCCACGAGCGAGCGGGAAGCGGGCTTCACCACCTACGTACGGAGTCCGCTGGTCCTCTCCCCGCCCCGCGAGGGCGACCCCGCCGGCACACTGCGGCTCAGCCGCCAGCCCGAGGACCTGCCCGCGACCGCGCTCGCCCAGATCGTCTGCACCTTCGCGGAGAGCGAGGTCACGGCCGGCACGGTGGTCCTGGGCGGCCCCGGCGACTATCCCCCGCGCGGCTACGGGTGCGACCAGAAGACGAAGAGCAACCCGGACACGGCGGTCCCCACGCTCGCCCCGCGTCCCTCGGCCTCCACGTCGGCTTCCGGTTCCGCGTCGGCTTCCGGTTCCGCTTCCGCGTCCGGTTCCGTTTCCGCGTCCCGTTCCGCGTCGGCGCCGTGACATCCGGCGTGCCGGGGTGATACCCGTCTCATGGCGGCGTTCCCGCGCCGGTGGCGGAACCGATTCCGCCGGCCCGCGCGTCCTTGGGTACGTGCGTCAAGGTCCGGGCGGCACCGCCGTCATCCGCGTCCGTACGGCGGGGCTCGTACTCCTCCTTCTGCATCTCGCGCTGGTGGGGTGGCTGACGCTCCGCCCACTGGACGTTCCGTGGGTGCACGCGGCCAATCTGACACCGTTCGCGGGCATCAAGGCGGATCTGGCCCTCGGCCCCCTCATGGGCGCGCGCCGGATCGCCGAAGGACTGCTCCTGCTGGCCCCGCTCGGGGTGCTGCTGCCCATGGCGGGGGGCAGGGTCGCCGTGTCCGGCTGGGCCTCCATGGCCCGTACGGTCACGGCGGGCGCGCTGATCTCCCTGGGCATCGAGCTGCTCCAGACCGGGGTCCCCGGCCGCGTGGTCGACGTCGACTCGCTCCTGCTCAACACGGCGGGTGTGGCGCTGGCCCATCTGCTGCTGGTGCCCGCCGGGCGGGCACGGCTGCGGCGCGGGCGCCGGTCCCGTACGCCGCGTCGCGCACCCCGCCTGGGCGACGGGACGGAAACCGTCCATCGGGACGAGGCCCCTCAGGGAGCGACCCCGACGATTCCCAGGGTCGGCATCGCTCCGTAGAGCGACGCTCGGGCCCCGGCTCCGCCCGCACCATGGAGACAACGGGAGCACACGAGAAGAGGCTCCCCCAAGGTCTCGAAGGAGCCCACCATGGCCGCATTGATCCGCCCCCGTGACGGACGGATGATCGGCGGAGTGTGCGCGGCGCTGGCACGGCGCTTCGGCATCTCCGCGAACACGGTTCGCGCGATCTTCCTGGTCTCGTGCCTGCTGCCGGGACCCCAGTTCCTGCTCTACGTGGCGCTGTGGGCGCTCCTGCCGAATGAGAGGACCGCCACGACCGCCTGGTAGCGGTCCGGTCCCCGCGCACGGGCTCCGCGCGCACGGGCTCCGTACGCGCGCGGACGACACGGGCACGTGTCCGTACGACACACAGTGGGGCGCGCACCCGGATGCGGGTGTGCGCCCCACTGACGTGGTCCCGGACCGCCGGGCCGGGCGGTTCAGCCGCCGATCGGGATCCCGTTGACCGGCAGTCCGCCCTGGGCCAGACCGTTGACGGGCAGTCCGCCGAGCAGTCCCTTGAGCGGGTTGGCGGTCTGCGCGGCGCCGAAGACGTACGGCGTGACCGCCCGCAGAGTGCCGAGCGCGATCCGGCTGCCCTCCACGACATCGGAGGTGGGCGCGGGAAGCTCCTCCGCGACCTCCTCCAGAGGCAGTTGCTCAGCGGCGTTTCCGACGGTGTCCAGCGCGGAGACCGCGCCGGCGCCGACGAGGGCACCGCTGCCCACGGGCACGGGCGCGGCGGCCGCGGTGCCCACGGCGGTGGCGGCGAAGGCGGCACCGAGGGCGGCGACTCCGAGAGTCTTGACGGCGGACTGCTTCATCTGGGATTTCGTCCTTGGGGAAGAGGCTTCGGAACTTCGGGAGGAAGAGGAAAACGGGAGCGGATATACGCGCGGCTCCGCAAGGTAGCCAGTCCCGTACGTCTCCCGCAAACACCGGGAAGCGGTCGGAATCACACGCTCCCGACCGCTCCCCGGACTGCCGACCCCTCCGCCTCACCCATATATGTGCTGGTCAGGGCCTTCTACTTGAACAGCCACTCGGATTTCAGCTCCGCGTATCCGGGCTTGATCACGTCATTGATCATCGCGAGTCGTTCATCGAAAGGAATGAATGCTGATTTCATCGCATTGACCGTGAACCACTGCATGTCGTCGAGCGTGTAGTCGAACGTGTCGACCAGCAGCTCGAATTCCCGGCTCAGGCTCGTACCGCTCATCAATCTGTTGTCGGTGTTGACCGTGGCCCGGAAGTGCAGTCTGCGCAGCAGCCCGATGGGGTGCTCGCCGTACGACGCCGCCGCGCCGGTCTGGAGGTTGGAGCTGGGGCACAGCTCCAGCGGGACGCGCTTGTCCCGTACGTACGCGGCGAGCCGGCCCAGCGTCACCGAGCCGTCCTCGGCGACCTCGATGTCGTCGATGATCCGCACACCGTGGCCGAGCCTGTCGGCGCCGCACCACTGGAGCGCCTGCCAGATCGAGGGCAGTCCGAAGGCCTCGCCCGCGTGGATGGTGAAGTGGTTGTTCTCGCGCTTCAGATACTCGAAGGCGTCGAGATGGCGGGTGGGGGGATAGCCGGCCTCCGCGCCCGCGATGTCGAAGCCGACGACTCCCGAGTCCCGGTAGCGGTTGGCGAGTTCGGCGATCTCCAGGGCGCGGGCCGCGTGGCGCATCGCGGTGAGCAGGGCGCCGACCCGGATGCGGTGCCCGTTCGCCTGGGCGCGTCGCTCGCCCTCGCGGAAGCCCGCGTCGACGGCCTCGACGACCTCTTCGAGAGTGAGCCCGTTCTCCAGGTGCTGCTCGGGCGCGTACCGGACCTCCGCGTAGACGACGCCGTCCTCGGCGAGGTCCTCGGCGCACTCGGCGGCGACCCGGAAGAGCGCGTCGCGGGTCTGCATGACGGCGCAGGTGTGCGCGAAGGTCTCCAGATAGCGCTCCAGCGAACCGGAGTCGGCCGCCTCGCGGAACCAGACTCCGAGTTTGTCGGACTCGCTTTCGGGAAGGTTCTCGTAGCCGGCCTCACGGGCGAGGTCGATGATCGTGTCCGGGCGCAGTCCGCCGTCGAGATGATCGTGGAGGAGTGCCTTGGGGGCGCGGCGGATCTGGTCGGCGGTGGGCGGACGGTAGGTCTGGCTCGTCATCTCCGCACTCTAACGCCTACGCGCGTAGAATGCCGCCGCCGATATGGCCGTCGATATGTAACAGTGATCAGGCGGACGGGTGGAGTACACCCGTCCTTCTGAGACTGTTCTGCTATGGGACAGAACGCAGTTCCCGGGCCGGGGGGACGTACGGCAGGCCGGGGCGGTCCGGCACGCGCGCGTCGCGCGGAGCCGCGGGCACGGTTGGGGCGGCCGTTCACCGCACTTCCCACGGGGGTGGCCACGGGGGGCGTGATCCTGGTGCTTCCCACCGGCGAGCAGGTCTCCGACCGCCGTCCCTCCCCCCTCTCGTACGCCCGGGTGCTGCCGCTGGCACGGGCGTTGGCCAGACCGGGGGCGGCCGAGGGGCTGGCCGTGCATGTGGTGCACTACCGCAGACGGGGCTGGAACGGCACGGACGCGCAGCTCGCGGCCGACGCCGAGTGGGCGGCGGAGGAGGTCGTACGGCGGTACGGCGACGTACCGGTGTGCCTGGCCGGACACGGGATGGGCGGCCGGGCCGCGCTCCAGGCGGCGGGGCACTCCGCGGTCAACTCCGTGCTGGCGATGGCCCCTTGGCTGCCCGAGCAGGACAGGGCGGTGGAACCGGAGCCGGTGGGACAGCTCACGGGCAGACAGGTACTGATCATGCACGGCACCAATGACCAGCGCAGCGACCCGGAACTCTCCTACCGGCTGGCCGAACGGGCCAAGAAGATCAACCGCGACATCTGCCGCTTCGAGGTGCACTCCGACGGCCACGCGCTGCGCCAGCACCACGGCGAAGTCCTGGCGCTGGCCAGGGACTTCGTCCTGGGCGCCCTGCTCTCCCGCTCCTACTCCCGCCCGGTCGCGGACGCCCTGGCGGCGCCGCCGCCGCTGGGTCTGCGTATGCCGCTGGCGGCGGGGTTCGGCAGGTTACTGCGTCCGTAGGGGCGGACGGCGGCGGACGGGGCGGGGACAACGGGCGGACGCGGCGGTCGGGCGGTCGGGACAACGGCCCTACGGCGCACCGCGCCGGTTCAGTTCGCGAGCAGTTGGCCTCTGCGGGAGAGCAGGAAACGTTTGAAGGCCGCCACCGGCGGGGTGTCCGGGTGGCCGCCGAGCCAGGCGAGGCCGATCTCGCGTACCGCGCGCGGCGCCGTGACGGTCAGTTCCACCACTCCGGGGCGGGGCACGGCGGGCGGGGGCAGCAGGGCTACGCCCAGGCCCGCCGCGACCAGCCCGCGCAGGGTCTCCGCCTCCTCGCCCTCGAAGGCCACGCGCGGCCGGAAGCCCGCCTCGGCGCAGAGGTCGTCGGTGATCCGGCGCAGCCCGTAACCCGGCTCCAGGGTGACGAACGTCTCGTCCGCCGCCTCCGCGAGCCGGATCCGCCGGCGGCCGGCGAGCCGGTGGTCGTCGGGGACGACCAGCAGCAGCCGCTGTTCATCGACCCGGCGGGCGACCAGATCCGGGGCGTCGGGCACCGGCGAGGTCAGACAGAGGTCCAGCTCGCCCGCGCGCATACGCTCCAGCATCGCCTCGCCGTAGTTCTGGACGAGCTGGAACCGGACCCGCGGATGGTCGGCACGGAAGGCCCTGATCAGTCCCGGTACGGTCTCGGACCCCATCGTGTGCAGAAAGCCGAAGGCCACCTTGCCGGACGCCGGGTCGGCGTCGGCCCGTACGGACTCGGCCGCGCGCTCGACCTCCGCGAGGGCCCGTTCGACCGAGGCGAGGAAGGTCCGGCCCGCCGGGGTGAGCGAGACCGTACGGCCCTTACGGGCGAACAGCGCGATGTCCAGGTCCTGTTCGAGCCGGACCATCGCCCGCGAGAGCGTGGACTGCGGTACGCCCATGTCCTGCGCCGCGCGGGTCACATGCTCATGCCGGGCCACGCCCGCGAAGTACGCGAGGCGCGGTGCGAGGACGGCCGACCAGGACTCGGGATCCAGCTCGGCTGCACCAGTGGCACCGGTGGCACCGGCGACACCGGCAGCACCACCGACACCGACACCGGCTGTCGCCGCCATGTCTTCTTCGTAACTGTTCGATGACACGCGCCTCTGTGACCTGTGCTCATGCGTCATGGGAACGATTATCGCCGGTCCATGCATTGGACGCATGAAGCCGCGGTGCCTACGTTCGAGTCATGCCTTCCGTCAGTACCGGGGCGCCCACCACCGTGGGTGCCTCCCCCTCGCCGTCCACGGCCACCGCCGATCCCGTCCCCGCCTCCGCGCATCTGAGCCCCGGCCGACCCGGCTACCGCCGGATGAGCCTCGCGCTCTTCGCCGCGGGGGTCGCGACCTTCGCCCTCCTCTACTCCACCCAGGCCCTGCTGCCCGCCATCTCCACCGGTCTCGGTGTGACGGCGGGCCAGGCGAGCTGGACGGTCTCGGCGGCCACGGGCGCGCTGGCGCTCTTCGTCCTGCCGCTGAGCGCGCTGTCCGAACGGTTCGGCCGGCGCACGCTGATGACCGTCTCGCTGGCGCTCGCCGTCGTGGTCGGGCTGCTGGTGCCGTTCGCGCCGAGCCTGGAGTGGCTGGTGGCGCTGCGCGCGGTGCAGGGCGCGGCGCTCGCCGGGTTGCCGGCGTCGGCGATGGCGTTCCTCGCCGAGGAGGTACGGCCCAAGGCGCTGGTCGCCGCGATCGGTCTGTTCGTCGCGGGCAACAGCGTCGGCGGGATGAGCGGCCGTATCCTCACCGGCTGGGTCGCCCAGCTCTGGGGCTGGCGCGCGGCGCTCGGCGCGGTCGGACTGCTGGCGGTGGTGTGCGCGGTGGCCTTCCGCGTTCTGCTCCCCAAGGCACGGAACTTCACCCCGCGTTCGCTGAGTCCGCGATCGCTGGCGAGGACCGTCGGCGGGCATCTCGCCGATCCGCTGCTGCGCAGGCTGTACGCGATCGGCGCGCTCTTCATGACGGTGTTCGGCGCGGTCTACACGGTGATCGGCTACCGGCTGGTGGAGGCGCCGTTCGACCTCCCGCAGGGCGTCATCGGTTCGATCTTCCTGGTCTACCTGGTCGGTACGGTCTCCTCGGCGGCGGCCGGACGGCTGGTCGGACGGCTGGGCCGGCGCGGCGCGCTCTATCTGGCCGTGGGGACGACGGCGGCGGGGCTGCTGCTCTCCCTGGCGGACACCCTGGCCGCGGTGCTGCTCGGTCTGGTGCTGATCACGGCGGGCTTCTTCGCGGGCCACGCGGTCGCCTCGTCCTCGGTGAGCCGTACGGCGAAGACGGGCCGCGCGCAGGCCTCGGCGCTCTATCAGTCGGCGTACTACCTGGGCAGCAGCGCGGGCGGAACGCTGGGCGCGATCGCGTTCCACGCGGGCGGCTGGGCGGCGACCGTACTGCTGGGCCTGGCGGCGGTGCTCGGCGTCGTCTCCCTCACCCTGTACGGCACCCACCGCGCCCGCACAGAACGCCGCCTGACCGCCGCGTCGGTCTGACCGCCACGTCGACCTGACCGCCGCGTCGGTCTGAGCCGCGAGCGGCCTGAGCCTCGGCCGTCTCCGCAGGCGCCGAAACCTCCCGCGGCTGAGGGAAATCTCCCGTCCCGTCCGTGCAACTCCGCACGCTCCTCACCCGTCTACCACCCCGAGTACTCCACATGAGTGACATGTACCGAAGGGGGACGGGAGAGATGGGGCACATAGGACGTACCGGGGCCGTGGCGGCGGGGGTCGCCGCGTTGGTGGTGCCGTTGACCGTGGTGCTGGGGGCCGCGCCCGCACAGGCGGCTTCGTGTACGACCAGCAAGGGGCCGTATCAGAAGCAGGTCGAGAAGTTCCTCGGCCGGCCGGTGGACGGCAAGCAGTCCGCGGCCGACTGCAAGGCCATCCGCTCCTTCCAGCTGAAGCACGGCATCACGCCGACCATCGGCTACGCCGGACCCGTCACCTGGGGCGTGATGGATCTGATGAACAAGCAGAAGGCCGCGGGCAAGACGCCCAACAAGGCCGGCAAGTGCCCGGTCAACAAGGGCCGTATCGCCTGTGTCGATCTCACGCGGCAGCTGAGCTGGGTCCAGGACGGCAAGAAGCTGGTGTACGGGCCCGTGCCGGTCCGTACCGGGCGCGACGGGTACGAGACCCGGACCGGGCTGAAGAAGATCTACTGGCGGCACAAGAACCACGTCTCCTCGATCTACGACGTGCCCATGCCGTACAGCCAGTTCTTCGACGGCGGCCAGGCCTTCCACTCGGTCGGCGTCAGCATGTGGAACCCGCCGGGTTCGCACGGTTGCGTGAACATGACCAAGGCCGCCGCCGTCAAGTACTGGTCCCTGCTGAAGAACGGTGACGACGTCTACGTCTACGGCCGGAAGCCGGGAACCTGATCCGGATTGTCAGTGCCGTGCGGTAGCTTCCGGGAGACTGTTCAAGGGGGCGACTGGGGTGACCTATGAGTGATCTTGTTCCGGCACAGGACCTCGATTCCCGGCTGGAGAAGCACCGCACGGAGCTGACCGGCTACTGCTACCGGATGCTGGGCTCGGCCTTCGAGGCCGAGGACGCCGTGCAGGACACGATGGTGCGGGCGTGGCGCGGCCTCGCCGCGTTCGAGGGCCGCTCCTCGCTGCGGTCGTGGCTCTACCGCATCGCGACCAATGTCTGTCTGGACATGCTCAACGCGGGCAACCGCAGGGCGCGGCCCATCGATCTCACGGCCGCGACACCGGTGGCCGAGGCCCAGCTCAGCGCCCGTCCGGAGATCACCTGGCTGGAGCCGGTGCCGGACGGGCGGGTGCTGCCGTCGGTCGCGGATCCGGCGGACACCGCGGTGTCGCGGGAGACGATCCGGCTGGCGTTCGTCGCCGCGCTCCAGCATCTTCCGCCGAAGCAGCGGGCCGTGCTGATCCTGCGTGAGGTGCTGGCCTGGAAGGCGAGCGAGGTCGCCGAGCTGCTGGACACCACGGTCGCCTCCGTCAACAGCGCGCTCCAGCGGGCCCGTGCGACCCTCGCCGAGGCGGGGCCCGCCGAGACCGATACGGCCGATCCGCTGGACGACGAGCAGAAGGCGCTGCTGGAGCGGTATGTCACGGCCTTCGAGGGCTATGACATGAAGGCGCTGACCGCGCTGCTCCATGACGACGCCAAGTTCTCCATGCCGCCCTACGACCTCTGGCTCCAGGGCCATGAGGACATCGTCGGCTGGCTGCTCGGTGTGGGCTCGGTCTGCCGCGGTTCGCGGCTCATCCCGACGGCGGCCAACGGCACCCCGGCGTTCGCCCACTACCACCCGGCCGAGGACGGCTCCGGCCATACGCCATGGGCGCTCCAGATCATCGAGATCGAGGACGGCCGGATCGTGGGGATCAACAACTTCCTCGACGCGGCCCGCTGGTTCCCGCTGTTCGGTCTGCCGCCGAGGCTGGAGCCCCCCGAAGCCCGGGAGGGCATGATCTCAGCGGCGCCCGCCGTCACCGCTCCCGGGCCGCTGCTGGACCAGGCCGAGTAGGCCCACCAGGTCGAGGAGCAGGCGCAGTTCGCGGTCGGCGCCGCGCAGGCGGACGCGGCAGCCGTGGCGTCGGGCGGTGAGATGGAGGCGTGCCACCGCCTCGACGGCCGCGAGATTCGGCGGGCCGAGGCCGCCGACATCGCAGATCACCTCGGCCGCCTGCGTGCCGTACAGCCGCGCGGTCAGTTCCTCGCACAGCCGGGGCACATCGGCCGGGGTGAGCCGGCCCGCGATGACAAGAACGATCGGTTCTGTGGCGTCCACGCCGAATGAGACCGGCGCCATGGCCGGAACTCATCGCGGCGCCCCCGGCCCCGACGGTGTCGGGGCCGGGGGCCAACCCGCCCGGGTCAGCCGACCGGGTAGGAGACGCGCTCCAGCACCACCGGGGTCCGCTCGTACGAGGTGCCGGGCGGGGCGATGTCGTACGCGCCCTCCAGCGCCTCCAGCGCGTAGCCGAACTTCTCCGGGGTGTCGGTGTGCAGCGTCAGCAGGGGCCGCCCCGCGGTGATCTCGTCGCCCGGCCTGGCGTGCAGTTCGACACCCGCGCCCGCCTGGACCGGGTCCTCCTTGCGGGCGCGGCCCGCGCCCAGACGCCAGGCGGCGACGCCGACACCGTACGCGTCGAGCCTGGTGAGGACACCCGACGCCGGCGCGGTGACCACATGCCGCTCCCTGGCCACCGGCAGCGCCGCGTCCGGGTCGCCGCCCTGGGCCGTGATCATCCGGCGCCAGACATCCATCGCCGAGCCGTCGGCCAGTGCCTTCGCCGGGTCGGCGTCCTTGAGGCCCGCCGCGTCGAGCATCTCGCGCGCGAGAGCGAGGGTCAGCTCGACGACATCGGCCGGGCCGCCGCCCGCGAGCACCTCGACGGACTCCCGTACCTCCAGGGCGTTGCCCGCGGTCAGTCCGAGCGGGGTGGACATGTCGGTGAGCAGGGCGACGGTCCGCACGCCGTGGTCGGTGCCCAGACCCACCATGGTGGCGGCCAGTTCACGGGCGTCCTCGACGGTCTTCATAAAGGCGCCGGAGCCGACCTTGACGTCCAGGACGAGCGATCCCGTGCCCTCCGCGATCTTCTTGGACATGATCGAGGAGGCGATCAGCGGGATGGCCTCGACGGTGCCGGTGACATCGCGCAGCGCGTAGAGCTTCTTGTCCGCGGGGGCCAGTCCGTCGCCCGCCGCGCAGATGACCGCGCCGGTGGTCTCCAGGACCTCCAGCATCTCGGCGTTGGAGAGCAGGGCCCGCCAGCCGGGGATGGACTCCAGCTTGTCGAGCGTGCCGCCGGTGTGGCCGAGCCCCCGGCCGCTGAGCTGCGGTACGGCGGCGCCGCAGGCGGCCACCAGCGGGGCCAGCGGCAGCGTGATCTTGTCGCCCACTCCACCGGTGGAGTGCTTGTCGGCCGTGGGCCGCGAGAGCGCGGAGAAGTCCATGCGCTCGCCCGAGGCGATCATGGCGGCGGTCCAGCGGGCGATCTCCGTACGGTTCATACCGTTGAGCAGGATCGCCATCGCCAGCGCCGACATCTGCTCGTCGGCGACCTCACCGCGCGTATAGGCGTCGAGCACCCAGTCGATCTGCTCCGGGGTCAGTTCGCCGCGGTCCCGCTTGGCGCGGATGACGGAGATGACGTCCATGGCGTTCCTTTCGTACAGCGGGTCGTACACGTCGTAGACGTCGTACACAGGCAGTACGGCCCCGGCCCGCCGGGTCGCGGCGGTGCCGGGGCCGGGTCTCAGATCAGATGCCCCGGCCCGAAGGCCTGCGGAAGCATCTCGTCGAGCGTGCGGATCCCGTCCGGGGTCTCCAGGACCAGTTCCGGGCCGCCGAACTCGTACAGCAGCTGCCGGCACCGTCCGCACGGCACCAGCACCTCACCCTTGCCGTCGACACAGGTGAAGTGGGTGAGCCGGCCACCGCCGCCGAGCTGGAGGGCGGAGACCAGACCGCACTCGGCGCACAGCCCGAGACCGTACGAGGCGTTCTCGACGTTGCAGCCGGTGATGGTACGGCCGTCGTCGACCAGCGCGGCGGCGCCGACCGGGTAGCGCGAGTACGGCACATACGCGTGGGCCATCGCCTCGCGCGCGGCGGTCCGCAGCGTCCCCCAGTCGACGTCCCCGTGTCCGGCGGCGTCCCCGTGCCCGGTGTCCCCGTGCCCGGTGTCCCCGGTGGCGTCCCCGTTCCCGGCGGCGGCGGTCACTTTCCCTGTCCTCTGCGATAGCGCATGCCATCAGCTTTCGGCATCCGCAGCCGCTGCGCCGACAGGGAGAGCACCAGAAGGGTCACGACATACGGCGTGGCGCCGACGAAGTCCTCGGGCACGGTGTCCGTCAGCAGGTACCAGACCAGGATGAGCACGGCGACCGCCGCGCTCGCGCCGGCCTGGACCATCGCCTTGCGGTACGCCTTCCACAGGGCGAGCAGCACCAGCAGCACGACCAGCAGAAGCAGCAGCGCGTGGACGGTCTCGCCGCCGTTGCGCAGCTGGAGCGCGTCGGAGAAGCCGAACAGACCCGCGCCCATGGCGAGCCCGCCGGGCCGCCAGTTGCCGAAGATCATCGCGGCGAGACCGATATAACCGCGCCCGCCGGTCTGGCCCTCCAGATAGATGTGCGAGGGCACCGTCGCGAGGAAGGCGCCGCCGAGACCGGCCAGTCCGCCGGAGACGGCGACGGCCGCGTACTTGTACGAGTAGACGTTGACGCCCAGCGACTCCGCCGCGACCGGGTTCTCACCGCAGGAGCGCAGCCGCAGTCCGAACGGGGTCCGCCACAGCAGCCACCAGGTGGCGATGAAGAGGACCACGGCGAAGACGGTCAGCACCGAGACATTCGTGACCAGACCGCCGAGGATGCCCGCGAGGTCCGAGACCACGAACCAGTGGTGGTTGGCCAGGGAGGTGAGCCCGTCGGAGAGGCCGGGGACGGTGACATCGGGGATGGAGTCGACCGGTGGCGACTGCTTGGGGTTGCCGCCCTTGGTCAGCGCCTCGCCGGAGTTGAAGAAGATCTTGGCGAGATACTGGGTGACCCCGAGCGCCAGCAGATTGATCGCCACACCGGAGACGATGTGGTCGACGCCGAAGGTGACGGTCACGACCGCGTGCAGCAGTCCGCCGAGGACCCCGAAGGCGATCCCGGCGAGCAGTCCCAGCCAGGGGTTGGTCTGCCAGCCGACCCAGCCGGCCCCGAACGTGCCGAGGATCATCATGCCTTCGAGACCGATGTTGACCACACCGGCCCGCTCGGACCAGAGACCGGCGAGTCCGGCGAGACCGATCGGCACGGCGAGGCCGAGCGAGGCGCTGATCTGGCCGGTGGAGGTGAGCTGGTCGGCGCCGGTGAGTATCCGTACGGCGGACAGCAGGACCAGGGCGCCCGCGATGATCAGCAGAACCCGGGCGAGGGTGAGCTTGCGGCGTACGGGCTTGGCGGCCGGGGCCGGGGCCCTCGGCGCGGCCGGAGGCGGAGTGTCGGTCGTCGTGGCAGTCATCCCGCCACCTCCAGCTTCTCGGTCTTGGCAGCCTGGGCGGCCTGGGCGGCGAGTTCGGCGCCGACCCGCTGCTGCTGGCGCCTGAGGCCGTAGCGGCGCACGAGTTCGTAGGCGATCACGACGCACAGGACGATGACGCCCTGGAGCACGCCGAGGATCTCCTTGTCGTAGCCGATCACCTCAAGGTGGTTGGTGGTGCGCTCCAGATAGCCCCAGAGCAGTGCGGCGAGGGCGATGCCGACCGGGTTGTTGCGGCCGAGGAGGGCGATCGCGATACCGGTGAAGCCGATGCCCAGCGGGAAGTCGTTGCTGTACATGTGGCTCTCGTTGAGCAGCGTCGGCATACCGATCAGCCCGGCCATACCGCCCGAGAGGATCATGCTGGTGACGATCATCTTCTTGACGCTGACACCGCTCGCGGCGGCGGCCGACTCGGACTGACCGACGGCGCGCAGGTCGAAGCCGAAGCGGGTACGGCCGAGGACGAACCAGTAGGCGAGGCCCGCCAGTACGGCGATGAGGAGGAAGCCCCAGAGGAGTCCGGCCGGGCCCATGTCGATGGTGAAGAACCAGGACGACTCGGGCAGCGGCTTGGTGGAGACCAGGGTGCCCGCCTCGTCGAGCTGGCCGAGCCGCTCGGGCTGGATCAGATAGCCGATGATCGCGGTGGCGATGGAGTTCAGCATGATCGTCGAGATGACCTCGCTGACCCCCCGTGAGGTCTTGAGGACACCGGCGATCCCGGCCCACATCGCGCCGACCAGCATCGCGACGATGATGATCACCGGGATCTGGACGATGCCTGGCAGATCGAGGGTGCCGCCGACGACCGCGGCGAAGAAGGCCGCGATGCGGTACTGGCCGTCGACGCCGATGTTGAACAGGTTCATCCGGAAGCCGATGGCGACCGCGACGCCCGCGAGGTAGTACGTGGTCGCCTTGTTGAGGGTGTAGACCTGGCTGTCGCTGGCGGAGCCGTACGACAGCATGTCGTCGAACGCCTCGAAGGGGTTCTTGCCGGTGACGGCGATGACCAGCGCGGTGACGACCAGCGCGGCGACCACGGCCAGTACGGGGGCGGCGATCGCGAGGAGCAGCCGCTCCTTGTCGATGCGGGAGGTGAGCTTCTTCATCGGTCCTCTCCCCCGGCTCGGGTTCCGGCGGCGGGCCCGGCCTCGGTCCCGGCCTGGATGCCGGGGCCGGTCTCGGTGCCGGGGCCGGTCTCGGTGCCGGGGTCGGCCTCGGTGCCGGGGTCGGCCTCGGTGCCGGGGTCGCCGGCCGTGTCCTGGGCCTCCAGATGGCCGGTGGCGGCGCCTGTCATCGCGGAGCCCAGTTCCTCGGGGGTGATCGTGGCGGGGTCGGCGTCGGCGACCAGCCGGCCCCGGTACATCACCCGCAGGGTGTCGGACAGGCCGATCAGCTCGTCCAGGTCGGCGGAGATCAGCAGGACCGCGAGACCGCCGCGGCGTGCCTCCCTGATCTGGTCCCAGATCTGCGCCTGGGCGCCGACGTCCACACCCCGGGTGGGGTGCGCGGCGATCAGCAGCTTGGGCGTGTGGCTCATCTCGCGGCCGACGATCAGCTTCTGCTGGTTGCCGCCGGAGAGGGAGCCCGCGGTGACATCGATACCGGGGGTGCGTACGTCGTACTCGCGCACGATCCGCTCGGTGTCGAGCCGGGCGGCCCTGGCGTCGATGAGTCCGCGCCTGGAGTTGGGGCGCTCGGTGACATGGCCGAGGACGCGGTTCTCCCAGAGCGGGGCCTCCAGCAGCAGTCCGTGCCGGTGGCGGTCCTCGGGGATGTAGCCGATACCGCTCTCGCGCCGCTTGCGGGTGGGCGCGTGGGAGATGTCGGCGGTGTCGAGGGTGATGACACCGCCGTCCGGATCGCGCATCCCCATGATCGCCTCGACCAGTTCGGCCTGGCCGTTGCCCTCGACGCCCGCGATGCCCAGGACCTCGCCCCGGTGGATGGTGAAGTCGATCCCGGCGAGGACGTCCCGTACGACACCGTCGGTGTCGGTGGCGGTCAGCCTCAGATCACGGACCGTCAGGGCGGGTACCCCGGTGACCGTCGACTCGCGGGTCTCCGGGGAGGGCAGCTCGCTGCCGACCATCAGCTCGGCGAGCTGCCGGGAGGTGGTGGAGCGCGGATCGGCGGTGCCCACGGTCGTACCGCGGCGGATGACGGTGATCTCGTCCGCGACCGACAGCACCTCGCCCAGCTTGTGGGAGATGAAGATGACGGTCAGGCCCTCCGACTTGAGCTCCCGGAGATTGTCGAAGAGCGCTTCGACCTCCTGGGGGACGAGCACCGCGGTGGGCTCGTCGAGGATCAGGATCCGCGCGCCCCGGTAGAGGACCTTGAGGATCTCCACGCGCTGCCGGTCGGCGACGCCGAGTTCCTCGACGAGGACGTCGGGCCGTACGCCGAGGCCGTACGCGTCCGAGATCTCCTTGATCTTGGCGCGGGCGCGGGAGCCGATGCCGTGGAGCTTCTCGCCGCCGAGGGCGACGTTCTCCAGGACTGTGAGGTTGTCGGCGAGCATGAAGTGCTGGTGCACCATGCCGATGCCACGGGCGATGGCGTCCGCGGGGCTGCCGAAGGCGACCTGGTCACCGTCGACGGTGATGGTCCCCTCGTCGGGCTTCTGCATCCCGTAGAGGATCTTCATCAGGGTCGACTTGCCGGCGCCGTTCTCGCCGCAGAGGGCGTGCACGGTGCCTCTGCGCACGGTGATGTCGATATCGCTGTTGGCGACGACGCCGGGGAAGCGTTTGGTGATGCCGCGCAATTCGACGGCGGGAGGGCTGGACGCGTTGATGGCGCACTCTCCTCGGAGGAAGGAGCGTTGGGGCGGGGGGCGTGGTGACGCTAGCGCGTCAACTCCCGCCTACGCGCGTAGAGTTGACACATCGTTATGGGCCCGGGAAGAGGAGGTGAAAGCCTCTCCCCGGGCCCGAACGCTCAGCCGGCGGCGGGACTCCGAAGAACCCGGAAACGCGTGCCGGAGGGGGTTGCGGGATGGTCATGACCGAGGGTTACGGAACGGTCCCGCCCATGGGCCCCGGAGCGATCCCGACCGGAGGCCACGGAGTGGTCCCGGCCGGGGGTCACCGGGCGGTCCTGACCGGAGGTCACGGGGTGGTCTTGACCGTGATGGAACCGTCGACGATCTTCTGCTTGGCCTCGTCGATCTTGGCCTGGATGTCCTCGATGAAACCGCCGCTGGTGGCGAGCGAGACGCCGTCCTTGGCGAGCGAGTAGCTGTTGGTGCCGAGCAGCGGCTTCTTCTCGTGGACCGACTTGATCAGGTCGTAGACGCCGACATCGACGTTCTTGACGACCGACGTCAGGATCGAGTCCTTGTACTTGGCGAGCGAGGCCTGGTTGTACTGGTCGGAGTCGACGCCGATCGCCCAGGCGCCCTTGACGCCGTTGACGGCCTCGATGGAACCGGAACCGGAGGAGCCGGCGGCCGAGTAGATCACGTCGGCGCCCTTGTCGAGCATGCCCTGCGCGGCGGCCTTGCCCTTGTCGGGGCTGGCGAAGCCGGAGGTGTCGGAACCGTGCGACAGGTACTGGACGTCGACCTTGAGGCTCTTGTCCGTGTCCTTGACGCCCTGGACGAAGCCGGCCTCGAACTTCTTGATCAGCGGGACGTCGACACCGCCGATGAAGCCGACGTGCTTCTTCTGCGTCTTCAGGGCCGCGGCCACACCCGCGAGATAGGAGCCCTGCTCCTCGGTGAAGACGATGTTGTCGACGTTCTTCGCGTCGACAACGGAGTCGACTATGCCGAAGGTGGTGTCGGGGAACTTGACCGCCACCTGCTTCATCGAGTTGGAGTAGGCGTAACCGATACCGACGACCGGGTTGTACCCGGCCTGGGCGAGCTGGGTCAGACGCTCGACGCGGTCGGCCTCGGTGTCGGTGGTCTTGGCGGTCAGTTCCTTGACCTCGCCGCCGAACTCCGACTTGGCCTTGTCCATACCGCGCGCGGCGGAGTCGTTGAAGGAGTGGTCACCACGGCCGCCCACGTCGTAGGCGACACCGACCTTGACGCCGTCCGCGGCGGCGGCCGAGCTCGACGTGTCGTTTTCCTTGGCCTTGTCGGCCGAAGTGCTGCCACACGCGGTGGCAGTCAGAGCGAGCGCGGCGGAGGCGATGCCCGCCGCAGCAATCTTGGTTACCCGGCGCAAGAGGGTGGTCCCTTCGACCTGACCGAAGCGCCTCTTCCGGCGCTGGTTTCGCGGCGATCGTAACGCGCGTAGATGTCAGATAAAGACCTGTACGGAAGCTGTTATCGGATCGTCGCGAACGGGAGGTGACGGGAGGTGTTCATGGCCGGTTACAAACGGTTTCCGTCGATCAACGCGGCGGCCGTGAACAGTTCCACACCGACCTCGATCGCCTGCTCGTCGACATCGAAATCACCACGATGCAGGTCGTACCGGGCCTGGCTGCCGGGCGTACGCACACCGAGCCTGGCCATCGCGCCCGGCACATGCTCCAGATACCAGGAGAAGTCCTCCCCGCCGAGGCTCTGCTCGGTGTCCTCGATCGCATACGATCCGCGGCGCGCGGTCTGGGCGGCGCGCAGCAGCTCCGTGACGACCGGGTCGTTGACGACCGGCGGCACCCCTCGGACGTAGGTGATCTGCGACTTGGCGTGGTGGAGCGTCGCGATCTCGTCGATCGCGGCATGGACCATGTCGGGGGCGTCGCGCCAGGCGGGCAGATCCAGGCAGCGGACGGTGCCGGAGAGCTCGGCGTGCTGCGGGATGACATTGCAGGCGTGGCCCGCGTCGATACGTCCCCAGGTGACGGCGAGCCCGGAACGGGCGTCGACCCGGCGGGCCAGCAGGGCCGGGACCTCGGTGGCGACCTTGGCCACGGCGGTGACCAGGTCGGTGGTGAGATGCGGGCGCGCGGTGTGGCCGCCGGGGCCGTCGAGGGAGATCTCCAGCCGGTCGCAGGCGGAGGTGATGGGGCCGGGGCGCAGCCCGATCAGCCCGGCGTCGACCCGGGGGTCGCAGTGCACCGCGATGATCCGGCCGACTCCCTCCAGCGCCCCGTCCTTGATGGCGTCGGCGGCGCCGCCGGGCAGCACCTCTTCGGCGGGCTGGAAGATCAGGCGTACGGCGTTGGGCAGCAGGCCCTGCCGGTCGAGCCCGGCGAGCACCAGGCCGGCGCCGAGGACGGCGGAGGTGTGGACGTCGTGTCCGCAGGCGTGCGCGCGGTCGGGCACGGTGGAGCGGTACGGGGCGTCGGCCTTGGTGTCCGGAATCGGGAGCGCGTCGATGTCGGCACGCAGCGCCAGCATGGGCCGCACCCCGTCCCAGGTCCCGACGTCACAGACGAGTCCCGTCCCGCCCGCGAGCACGCGGGGCGCGAGTCCGGCCCGCTCCAGGCGGTGCTTGAGCGCGGCGGTGGTACGGAACTCCTGATTGCCCAGCTCGGGATGCATGTGCATGTCCCGCCGGAAGGCGATCAGCTCGGCACGCAACCCCTCGCTCACCGCGCCGGGCAGCGCGGCCTCCCCCGGCAGCACGCTGTCGCCGGGCAGCTCGTCGGTCTCGGACTCTGGGGACATCAACTGGCTCACCTGTCGAAGACTAGGCCTCTTCAGGGATCAACGAAGTCACGATCAGCAAAATTTCAGCCACCCAGGGGAAGAAACCCGGCGCGGCGGCGCATAGCCCCGCGAAAGAGCGGGTATACCGCGCCGCTCCTCCGGGACGCCTCACAGGTCGTCGGGCAGCACCCTGAAGTGGGTGTACCGGCCGCCCTGCGGTCTGACGGTGCGGAAGTCACGGATGTCCCGGGTCAGGACGGCGTCCGTGTCGTACTCGGCCGCCAGGGCGACGTTCAGCGCGTCGACGAGGTCGAGGTCGAGGGAGTCGTACCGGGCCCGCACGGACAGGGCCGTGTCGAGAAGTCCGGGCGTGACCGGTGGCAGAACGAGTCGGGTCTCGCGGACGCGCGCCGCGAGGGAGCGCAGGATCGCGTCGGCGGCGCGGCGCCCCGCGCGGCTGGTGGCGACCTGGTGCACCTCGGTGAGCGCCAAGGGGCAGGCGACGAGGAGTCCGCTGCTGTCCGCGGCCTTCCTGGCCTCATGGTGGGCCGGGTCCGCGCGGTTGAAGAGAGCCAGGAGCCCGGAGGTGCCGGCGATGACGATCACGCCGCGTGCCCGTCGTTCCGCCGCTCGCGTGTCTCGTATCCATCGGTCACCGTCGCACGGATGTCGTCCCTGGTGACGGGCCCGCCGAGGTCGAAGGTCTCTTCGTCGGTGACGAAGGGTTCGTCCCATACCCGGTGCGCCAGAGCGATGCGGTGGATGCCCTCACGGATTATCTCGGCTTCCGGGACGCCCAGACGGGCCGCGGCCTCCTTGATCAGAGCGAGATCGGCGTCGTCGGCGTAGACGTTGGTGCGCTTCAGGGCCATGAGGCCATGGTACAGGTCATGTACCACGAGCGGCCGGACGAGGGCGGCGGGGAGCGGGCGAGGTCGGCGGGGGCGGGCGGGCGAGGCAGGCCCGGGGGGTGGGCGAGGTCGGCGGAGGCGGCGCGGGGCGGAGGGCTTGGGGAAAACGCGCTGGGCGTTGTCAGTGGGGCTCTCTACGATGATCCGTACCTTCCCAGTCCAGCTCGGTGGTGGGCACCTGTGTGTGCCGTCGAGGTCAGGGCCGGGGCCATCGCGATTCGTGAGGGGGGGACCCCGCGATCGCCCGACCCGCGCCAGCGGCCGCCGATCCGGGGCCGTGAGGTCGCCCCCTTGAGACTCCATGAACCTTCACTCGCCCGTGCCGTCCGTCCCGCCGATCCCGCCCGTTCCGCCCGTCGCGCAGGTGCCGCCCGTGCCGCCCGTGCCGCCCGTGCCGCCCGTCAACACGTTCCAGGTGGATCTGCGGGGCCTTGTCGATCTGCTCTCCCATCACCTCTACTCCAGCCCGCGCGTCTATGTGCGCGAGCTCCTCCAGAACGCCGTGGACGCCGTCACCGCGCGGCTCGCCCACGATCCCGCCGCGCCCGCCCGCATCCGGCTCACCGCCACCGACGGCGCGGTCGTCATCGAGGACAGCGGCATCGGGCTGACCTCCGACGAGGTGCACACGCTGCTCGCCACCATCGGCCGCAGCTCGAAGCGCGACAGCCTGGAGAACGCCCGGCACGAGTTCCTCGGGCAGTTCGGCATCGGGCTGCTCGCCTGCTTCGTGGTGGCCCGGCGGATCCGGGTCGTGTCGCGTTCCGCGCGTACGCCCGACGCGCCGCCCGTCGAGTGGCTCGCGAGCGACGACGGCTCGTACACCGTACGGACGCTGCCGCACGAGGCGCGCCCCGAGCCCGGTACGACCGTCCGGCTGGAGCCCAGGCCCGGCGCCGAGGAGTGGACCGAGCCGCGGCGCATCGCCGAACTGGCCGCGGACTACGGCTCGCTGCTCTCCCACGAGGTCACCTTCACCGGCCCCGGTGTCACCGACCGGCCGCTGACCGAGCGGCCCGCCGTCTGGGACCGCTCGTATCCGACGCCCACCGCGCGCCGGGTCGCGCTCGCCGGGCACTGCGCGCGCGTCTTCGGGTTCAGCCCTCTCGACTCGATCGATCTGGACCTTCCCGTCGCGGGGGTGCGGGGCGTCGCGTACGTCCTGCCCGACGCCACCAGTCCCGCCCAGCGCGCGGCCCACCGGGTCTATCTCAAGGGCATGCTGCTCACCAGCCGGGCCGACAATCTGCTGCCGGACTGGGCGTTCTTCGTCCGGGTCGTCCTCGACACCGACACGCTGCGCCCCACCGCGTCCCGGGAGAATCTGTACGACGACGAGACGCTCGCCGCCGTACGCGAGGCGCTGGGCGCCCGTATCCGTGAGTGGCTGGCCGAGCTGGCGGCGGGCGACCCCGACCGGCTGGCGGCGTTCCTCGGCGTGCACCACCTGGGTGTGAAGTCCATGGCCCGGCACGACGCGGAGCTCTTCGCGCTGATGCTGCCGTGGCTGCCCTTCGAGACCAGCGACGGCCGGGTCACGCTCGACGAGTTCGTCCGCGCGCACCCCGAGGTCCATTTCACCCGTACGGTGGAGGAGTTCCGCCAGGTCTCGCCCATCGCCGCCGCACACGGCCTCGGCATCGTCAACGGCGGATACACCTATGACGCCGATCTGATCGCGCTGCTCCCGCGGATCAGGGAGGACGTCACCATCAGTGAGCTGGACGCCGGAGCCGTCACCGCGCATCTCGACCCGGTCGAGCCCCGGCAGGAGCTGGCCCTGGCCTCCTTCCTGGCCACCGCCAGGACCCGGCTCGACCCGCTCGGCTGCGATGTGGCGCTGCGCTCCTTCCAGCCCGTGACCGTGCCCGCGCTGTTCCTCGACGACCGCGCGGCCCGCCACGAACGGGACCGCGCGGCGGCGGAGGAGAGCGCCGACAGTCTCTGGACGGGCATCCTCGGCGCGCTGCGCGGCTCCGCCCCGCGTGCCCGGCTGGTGCTCAACCACAACAACCCGCTGGTGCGGCGGATCGCGGCGATCAGCGATGCCGAGCTGGCCGGGACGGCGGTCGAATCGCTGTACGGACAGGCGCTGCTGATGGCCCAGCGTCCGCTGCGCCCGGCGGACACCTCACTGCTCAACCGGGCCTTCCTCGGCCTCCTGGAGTGGGCCACGCATCCGGTGGCCGCGGCTCCGGATCCGGAGGGCAACCGGCCGGCCGTCACCGAGGAGGACGACAAGTGACCACCAGTCTCTCGCCCGAGGAGATCCGCCGGGCCCTGTGGGAGAACCGGTCCGCGCCCAACGGCCCGCTGCGCAACGCGCGCGGTGAGGAGCTCGCCGCGGCGGCCGAGTCGACCGGGGACCGCGATCTGCTCCGTGCGGCGCTGTTCGGCCTGATCCAGGCGTACGAGTACAGCACCGAGCGGGGCAAGATGCTGGTGCCGTTCGCCCGGCTGCTCCAGGAGTGGGACGCGGACCCGTCCGCGTTCGACGGCGCGGACACCCATACCTTCCACTGGA
The DNA here is from genome assembly GCF_053608565.1 of Streptomyces sp. NPDC055025. Taxonomy (NCBI): domain Bacteria; kingdom Bacillati; phylum Actinomycetota; class Actinomycetes; order Kitasatosporales; family Streptomycetaceae; genus Streptomyces; species Streptomyces sp. NPDC055025. The sequence continues at coordinate 14,597 of NZ_JBSGVS010000055.1, read as the reverse complement.
TGTTCAAGTGGGTCAGCTCGGGGATGCTGTCGCTGCCCGAGATCCCGCTCGCGACCATGGAGCAGTGGCTCGCCGAGATGGAACGCCGGTACCGGACGGCGGGCTTCACCGAACGGGCCGTGCGCCAGGCCGAGTTCGACCTCGCCGAGCAGACCGGTGACACCGGGCGTACGGCGCGGGCGTTCGAGGCGTGGACCGCCGCTGAGCGCGACCGGATGGCCAACTGCCATGCCTGCGAGCTGAACGACCAGGGCACCTACTGGATGAGCCAGGGGCAGGACGACAAGGCGCTGGGCATCTGGGAGCCGGTCCTCGCGGACCGCTCGCACTGCGCGGAGGAGCCGCACCGGGTGCTCGCCAAGTCGCTGCTGCCGCTGGTGCGGACGGGCCGGCCGGAGGAGGCGCGCGCGAACCATCTGCGGGGCTACCGCATGGCCCGGGGCAACGAAAGCCTGCTGCCGTCCATCGGCAGGCACATCGAGTTCTGCGCGCTGACCGGCAACGAGGGCCGGGGGCTCGAACTACTCGCCGAGCACGCCCAGCATCTGTCCTCCGACGGGAACGCGTACTCGCGGCTTGAGCTGTTCACCGGCGCGCTCACCCTGCTGCGCCGTCTGCTGGCGCTCGGTCTGGACACGCAGCCCGCGGTCCCGATGGCGGGAGAGCGGCGTACGGTACGCGAGCTGCACGACCTGCTGGACGCGGAGGCCGCGTCGATCGCGGCGAGGTTCGACGCGCGCAACGGCAGTGATGTCGTCTCGGGCCTGCTGAAGAGCAGGCTGGAGTGCGAACCGCTCCTCGGCGCACTGCCGCTGGGGGTGCGGGCGGCCACGCTGACGACGGCCGGGGCGGCGGCGACCTCCGCGACGGGGGCCGGCGCTGTGGGGGCTGGCGCTGCGGAGGCCGGCGCCGCGGGGGCCGGCGCCGCGGGGGCCGGCGCTGCGGAGGCCGGCTCGCGGACGGCGGCGGGCACGGCCTCCGGGGCGGGCACCGTACGGACGGTGCCGGAGCTGGTCGCCGAGGCCCGTGAGCTGCGCGACCAGGGACACCCTGGTACGTCGGGCGCGTGGGACCGGATCGTGTCCCGGCTCGCGCGGGACGGCGTGACGGCCGACCCGCTGCTCGCGGCCGAGTTGCTGGAGCGCGGGGCGATTCGCGCGGGTAACTCGGGTAACGCAGCTGGTACGACTGCGGGCGGTGCGGGTGGTACGGCCGGTACCAGCGGTGCGGGCAGTGCCAGCGGTGCGGGTGGTACGGCCGGTACCAGCGGTGCGGGCGGTGCGGGCGAGAAGACCGTCCGCGCGCTCTTCGAAGAGGTCGTCGTCGCCTATCGGGCCGCCGGCGAGCCCAGCCGCGCCGCGCTCAACGAACTGCGCGTCGCTTACATGGCGGCCCGCGCGGGCGCGTCGCCCGGGGAGATCCGGGCGCTGCTGGCGACGGCCGAGGCGTCGGCACGAGCACTGCCGCTCACGGATCCGACGAGGACACGGCGGATCGCGACGGTCGCCCTGAACACCATCAGGCTCGGCCCGACCCTGCGCCATCAGCACGAGGAGCACGGCGACGCGGACCACGGGAGCGGTGGTCACAGCACCGCCGCCCATGGTCACGCGCGTACGGACGCGGAGCTGGCGGCTTTCGTCGCGGAGTTCTCCACCGCGCCGACGGACGAGGGCGGCGCCCCCGGCGAACCGGCCGGACCGGCGGGACCGGGCGGACCCAGCGCCCCCGGCGACCCGCGCCGTCCCGGCGACCCGGCGAACCTGGCCGATCTGCTCAGTGATGCCGAGGCTCTGCGCGCCGAGCACGCGTGGCGGGAGGGCGACACCGACCGGGCGGACGCGCTGTTCGTATCGGCCGCGCGGCGCGCTGTCGACGGAGGCTACCCGTGGGAGGCGGCCGAACCGCTCGCCCAGCGGGCACGGCTGCTGCTCATGCTGGGCCGGCCGCAGGAGGCCGAGAGCCCGGCGCGCGCCGCGCTGGAGCATGGCGCGGAGCTGGTGGAGGCGGACGAACTGGGTCATCTGCGGCTGACGTTGGCGGATGCCCTGTATCAGCAGGACGGCAAGGAGGCCGAGGCCGCGGAGTACGCGCTCGAAGCGGCCCACTGGCTCGACGCGGCGGGGCAGTCGGCGGGCGCGGGTGCGTACGCCCGGCTGCTTCTCGCCCAGGCCTACGGCGAGACCGGGCGCCATGCCGAGGCGGCCGAAGTGCTGGAGTCCGCGCTGCCGGATCTGCTGGAACACGGTCAGGGGCAGACCGTACGGGCCCGGGAGACGCTCGGGCGGAATCTGCGCGCGCTCGGCGACCAGCGGGCCGCGGCGGAGCAGTATCTGCTCGCCGCCGAGGTGGTGGGGGGCTGGGAGGACGACCGTCCGCAGGCGCAGTTGGCCACGCTCGCCGCCGAGTGTCTGTCGGAGGCGGGCCTGCGCGAGGAGGCGGTGGCCGCGTACCACCGGGCCATCGAGCTGTGGCGGAGCCTGGGCGAGCCGGTCGCCGCCGCGCGGGCCCTGCGCTCCCTGGCCTGGCTGGAGGTCCGGGCGGGCGATCGGGAGTCGGCGGAGGAGCTGATGGCACAGGCGCTGGCGGCCGTCGACGGCGAGAGCGAGGGACACCGGCTGGAGCGGGCGCGTACGTGGTCCCAGACGGGCGAGTTGCTGCTGAACGGTCTGTACGAGGAGGAGGACGAGGACGAGGAGGAAGCGCCGGAGGACGGCCAGAACGGGGCGGCCGGGAGGGACGCGGATAAGCAGCCTGACCAGGCCGAGCAGGATGAGCGGGCCGATGCCCTCCGTGTGCGCGAGGAGGCGCTGCGGCTGCTGGGGCGGGCGGAGTCGGCGTTCGCCGCGCTCGGCGCCGGCGTCGTGGACGAGCGGGTCCGCTGTGCCGTACGTATGGCCTGGACCGAGCAGGAGATGGACCGCGCCGACGACGGCGCCGCCCGGCTGCGGACGCTGATCGACGAGGTGACCGCGCTGGACACGGACGACGCGCGCGCGTTGCTGCCGCGTCTGGAGCTCACGCTCAAGCAGCTCACCCAGCAGGGCTGATCCCCGGGGCACCGGCCGGTCACCACGACCGGCCGGTGCCGTTCCGCTCCCGTCAGACGGGTGGGTGCCAGATGAAGATCTCGGTGCTCGGCTGACGCTCCGAGAAGCGGCCCGAGGCGGAGTGTTCCCGGAGCAGTCGGCCGAGGTCCGATGTGAATGCTCCGAGGCGCTCACCGAACAGATGCGGCGCGGAGGCCGACAGGGAGAACACCCACGCGGTGATGTCGTCGCGGGTACGCTCCAGCGCCTGACCGCCGGGTACGACATAGCGCCGGGGGCCGGTGAAGCCCGCCCGGGTGAGTATGGCGGCCTCGCCGCCGGGGGTTCCGTACGGGAGCACGCCACGGCCGGCTCTCCGGACCGGTCCGAGATAGCGCCTGGTCAGATCCCCGATCGCGGCAGAGGGAACCGCCGGATACGGGAGCCCGTCGGCGCTCAGCCGTTCCGTCTTGAGATCCGAGACATGAACGAGCGCTCCATCGGGTCTGAGCATGTCCCTGACCCTGGCCGCGACGAGATCGCGGTCCATCCAGTGGAAGGACTGGCCGAAAGTCGCCGCTGTGAAGGTCCCGAGACCGGCGGGAAGTTCCTCGGCGCGAGCCCGGACCCACCGGGTACGCGCGGCCACGCCCACCGTCGCGGCCTGCCGCTCGGCCTCGGCGATCATCCCCCGGTCCGGGTCCACCCCGACCACGCCGTCGAAGAACCCCGCCAGCCCCAGCGCGAGCGTCCCCGGCCCACACCCCACATCGATCAACCGCCCCCGCCCGTCCAGCCCGAGCACCTCAGCGAGCCGCTCCGCGAACCCGGGCGCGTACGGCAGCCTCCCGCGCCGGTAGTACGGAGCGGCCCCCAGAAACAACGTGTCGTCCCACTCCCACCCCTCAACCACCACGACCCCCACCCGCCACGCCCCGGCCCGGCCTCGCCCGGCCCCGCCGGAACCGGATCGTACAGCGACGCCCCCGCGCCATCCGGGGACCGAGGTCGGGCGAGATACGGCGGCCTCAGGGCAGGTTCAACGCTCGTCGTGCCGCAGTGACGAGATCGCGCGCGTCAACGCCGTACGCGGCGGACTCCCGAAGCGTCTTCCAGGTCCGCAGGTAGGTGTCCACACTGGTCTCGTCGTCGATCCACAACTCCGCGTGCCAGTTCTCGACGATCACCTGGCGGTCGTCGTAGATCCAGAAGGCGGTGGACGGAGGGACCTTGAGGGAGGCGGACAGCGGGATGATCCCCAGTTCCACCGTGTCCAGGCCGACGGCTCCTGCCAGGCGGTCGAGCTGGGCCGCGAGAACCGAGGGCGGACAGATCAAGGCACGAAGGGCGGCTTCCCACAGGATGAGGTGGAAACGCTTCGAGGAGTCGTACAGCGCCCCTTGTCGCTTCATGCGGGACCGCACCGCCTCCTCGGTGTCGCGCGGCGATCGCTGCAGCTCCGCGTATCTCGTGAAGATCGACCGGGCGTAGTCCGGCGTCTGGAGAATCCCGAAGATCATGGAGGACTCCCAGCCCCGGAACACAGAGGCGTCGGCATGAGCGCTCAGATGGGTGTCCTGAACCGCCTTGTGTCCGGAGGCCAGTTGTCGCCGCCATGACCGGATGTGAGACTCGAAGCCGCGGAGGCGGGCGAGCAGTTCGTCGTACGCCTCGGGCCGACCGGTTGCCTCGGCCCATCTGCGAAGGTCATCGGGCGTAGGGGTCTGCCTGCCGTTCTCCAGCCTGCTGACCTTGGACTTGTGCCAGCCGTACCGCTCGGCGAGCTGCGTGCCGGTGAGCCTGCCACCAGGAGCTGAGAGCCTGAGTTCGCGCAGCTGCACCCCAAGTGCTTCCCGTGCCTGCTGATAGTCCGTGCTCACCGGTACACACCTGCCTCATTCCTCCCGCGTGGTCAACCAGGCCGCGAATTCCTCGTACGGGATGGCGTGATGCATCGCCGCGTCACGAGCCATGGCGTATCGCAGAACCGCCGCCGGCTCCGTGATCAGTTCGACGTCAACCAGATTGTCGGCGTTGTCGAAGTTGAGCAGCGCCACCAGCCGGGAGTCGAAGATCCAGAAATCTTCGGTGGGCAGGCCGAGCCGCTCGGCATCGGCGCGCTGGAGGCTGAAGATCTTCTCGCCGACCGCGCTGTTGCGGCGCGCGTTGTCGAGCAGATAGAGCTGGCCCGCCGAGGGCGGGGCGTCGACGACACGGACGCGCTCGAACCGCTTGCCGAGCGCGGTCTGCTCGCGGCGTTCCGCGCACCATTCGGCATCGACTCCCTCCCAGTTGACGGGCTCGCCCCGGGTGAACTGAGCGTAGGTCTCGGTTGGTTCGTCGGACGCGTACCGGGTGCGGATCTCCAGGCGCCAGGCCGTGTGCTCAAACCGCGTGAAGAGCCGGTCGAACTCGTCCAGTCCGATGATGTGCGGCACGCGGCTGACCTCCTTGGGACCGAAGTCGACGAGCAACTCGCGCGGCACGACGATGGGCACCTCACCCTCGTTCAAGTGCCGTAGCTGGGCGATGTCGTCAGGGGCGGTGAGGGCCGGGCCGTGCACGACGACCTCGCCCGTGCCGAGGTCTTCGTGAATGGACGGGCACCCGTTGACCCCGCTGCCCGTGCCGTTGAATCGCAGTCGTCGAGCCATGATCACGTCCTTCCGTCGGGGACTGATCCGCCCAGCTTCCCGGAGGTCACCGTCCGACGTCGGGGTTCCGTCGGCCCATATCAGCAACCTTGAGCAACCTCATCGCATGGTAGAGCAACTTCGCGCAACATCTGTGGTGTCCCCCAACTCCCACTCCCTACAGTCCCGTTCATGGCCACAGCACATGAGCCCCCGGGAGTCGACCCGACCGGCACGGCACAACCTGCCCCCGAAGGAGTATGTCCATGACCGTCACGCTCGATCGGCCCGCGAACACCCGTACGCGGGAGCCGAAGGAACTGCTCAACGCCGTCCAGCCGCACATCAAACACCTGACGATCAACGTGCTGGACAGCGGTATGACCCTGTGGGACCGCGAGGTCGCCCTACTGCTGCGTGATCACACGATGGTCCGCGACATGGCCGAGCGCATCCTCGGCAATGCCGTCATGTACACCATCGGCTGTATGGAACACCCCGGGGTCCACCTCGGGGTGGGCAAGCTCGTCGACATCGGGGTCCACCAGCTCATCCTCGACACGCCCGTGTGGTGGGCTCTCTGCGACGCGTACAACGAGGGCCGCTACAAGCACCACTCCCCGTTCGTCGAGCGCCGCCGCGACGGGCTCTGTCTGCGCACCGCGGACTTCCTGACATCGGTCGGGTTCGACGTCGACGAAGAGCTGTGGGCGATCGACGGCACGGACTGCTCGCCCTGCGACAACAAGGTCCCGGACAGCCACTGAACCCGACCCGACCCGCGTCGGCCTCCTGTCCTCGGTCCCCCGGGGGACAGGGGGCCCGCCCCCGTGAAGAGGAATCGTCTTGCCCGTACACCACGACATCGCCGCCGAGACCGAGCTGTGGGACACCTACGCCTCCTCCGCCTTCAAGGACGACGCCGAGCCGGGCTTCGGCTGGACCCAGTACGCCGGGCACGGGCCCGGGGCGGAGTTGCTCGGCGAGCCGCGGTCCGTGCTGGAGATCGGCTGCGGTACCGGTCGCGCGCTCGCCCATCTCGCCGGGCTGGGCATCGTCGCTCATGGCGTCGATCTGTCCCCCGTCATGGTCGGGAGGACCACCGCGAAGTGGGCCGGCACCGGTGCGGTGTTCGTCTGCGCCGAGGTTCTGGAGTATCTGAGCGAGCACGACGATCTGTACGACGCCGTCTACTCCATCTTCGGAGCCGCCTGGTTCACCGACCCGGGCCGCCTCCTGCCGCTCGTACGGCGGCGGCTGAGGTCCGGCGGCGTCTTCGTCTTCTCCCAGCCTCCGGCCATCCCCGGCGCGTACGGGCCGCAAGGCATGTACAAGGGAGGCTTCGCGGGCAGGGCGCTGTTCACCTACCGCTACAGCTACCGTCCGGCCGTATGGGAGCGCCTGCTCACCCGGGCCGGGTTCGCCACGGCCGAGGCGCGGATCCTCGACGCCCCTCACGCCGGGCACATCGGGACACTCCTGGTCCGGGCGGTCGCTCCGTGACCGGCTCCCGTGTCGTGCGAAGCCGCCCCGGCCGTCCCTGACCCGGCCGCCCGCCTGCCCGGCTCCCCGTGCCCCCAGCGCCCAGCCCCCACTCCCCAGGGCTACGCCGGTGATGCCATCTTCGGGAGTCTGTGGACGTCGCGGGCCGTGGTCGTGACTCCCGAGAGGAAGCCCTGGGCGCGGGGAGAGGCCGAGGACTTGAGCCACTCCGGGGCGATGTCGCAGACCGCGACGCGGACGCCCGTGCCCGCCAGGGCCAGGGGGAGGGTGTGGACCACCGTGGAGGGGAAGCTCAGGATCGTGCTGCCGACCGGGCCCCGGCGGGCGATCAGTTCCAGGGGGAGGTCCGGGCGGACGATCTCCAGGCCGGTGGCCGTGTGCAGGCGGTGGAGTTTGTCCGCGCTCTCGCGGCGGTGCGCGAAGTAGCGGGTGGCGTTGTGGGTACGGGCCAGGGCGGCGACCGCGGCGAGGTACTGGTCCGCGTCGACCACGCCCGTCTCCACCAGCGACGTGCCGACCATGTCCGCGCCCTCGTGGACCCGGGGTGGCCCGAAGGTGGCCCTGGTCCACTCGAAGCGGTTGGCGGTCACGGTGATGCCGTCCGGTACGTCCTCGACGGGCATCGAGGTGAAGACCTCGACCGGGCGCTCCCCGGACGGGGTCAGCCGGCGCCGCGCGGCGGCGGTGACGGGTGCGAGCACCAGCTCCCGGGGCCCGCGGGAGCCACCGCGCCGGTGCCAGCGCACCAGCCGCTCACCGCGGGCGATCTGTCCTATGAACTCCATGGTCGCGGTCCCGTCGTCCACGACCGTCAGCTCCTTGGTGCCGACCAGGGTCAGCAGGAGCTGTACATAACGGGAGAACGGATCGCCTATGACGATCCTGCCGGCCTTCCGCAGCAGCGGTGCCAGCTCCCGTACGGTCCGCAGGGGCGCCCCCGCACCACCGCGCGCGTCCTGCCAGCGCACGGTGAAGCCCTCGTCGCGGGCCAGCTCCGCCATCCGCCGGAGCTGGCCGCGTGACATGGGATCGGTGGGCGAGAGCACGACGACGGTGAGCGCGTCACCGGTCGCGCTCGCGCGCGCCCACTCCAGCACATTGAGCAGCTGGACGGGGCTCTCCACAAAAGCGATCACCCGAGGGTGCGGGGGGCGGCCCCCGCTGGGACCGGTCATGGCCGTCAGACCGCCGCCGGCTCGGCGGACTCCGCGGACTCGGCGACGACGCCCGCGACACGGCGGAGCTTCTTCATCGGGCCGAGCTCCGACTCGTAGACCTTCTTGACACCGTCACCGAGGGACGCCTCGATGGTGCGGATGTCACGGACGAGGCGCTGGAGACCCTGCGGCTCGACCGAGGCGGCCTGGTCCGAGCCCCACATGGCGCGGTCGAGGGTGATGTGGCGCTCGACGAAGGTGGCGCCGAGGGCGACGGCGGCGAGGGTGGTCTGGAGACCGGTCTCGTGGCCGCTGTAGCCGATCGGCACGTTCGGGTACTCGGCCTGGAGCGTGTTGATCACGCGCAGGTTGAGCTCCTCGGCCTTGGCCGGGTACGTCGACGTGGCGTGGCAGAGCAGTATGTTGTCGCTGCCCAGGACCTCGACCGCGTGACGGATCTGCTTCGGCGTCGACATGCCGGTGGAGAGGATGACCGTACGGCCGGTGGAGCGCAGGGCGCGCAGCAGCTCGTCGTCGGTCAGGGAGGCGGAGGCCACCTTGTGGGCCGGCAGGTCGAACTTCTCCAGGAAGGCGACGGCCTCGGTGTCCCACGGGGAGGCGAACCAGTCGATCCCGCGCTCCTTGCAGTGCTCGTCGATGGCGCGGTACTCGTCCTCGCCGAACTCGACGCGGTGACGGTAGTCGATGTACGTCATCCGGCCCCAGGGGGTGTCGCGCTCGATGTCCCACTGGTCGCGCGGGGTGCAGATCTCCGGGGTGCGCTTCTGGAACTTGACCGCGTCACAGCCCGCCTCGGCGGCCACATCGATCAGGGCGATGGCGTTGTCCAGCTCGCCGTTGTGGTTGATGCCGATCTCACCCGTGACATAGACGGGCTGGCCGGGGCCGGCGGTCCGCGTGCCGAAAGTCCGCAAGCGGGAGGTGGCGTCGGTGCTCATGGGTGGGTCCTTACTTGTTGAGGGTGTTCGTGTGGGGGGTCTGGAGACCCGGACCGAGGAGCCAGGCGGCGATCTCGCGGATCGCCCCTTCGCCGCCGGGGGTCGTGGTGACGGCACGCGCGGCGGCGCGTACGGCGTCATGGGCGCTCGCGACGGCCACCGGCCAGCCGACGAGGCCGAAGCACGGGAGATCGTTGACGTCGTTGCCGACGTACAGCACGCGCTCGGGCGTGATCCCGTGCTCGTCGCACCACTGCTTCAGTGCGAGGTCCTTGCGGTCGATGCCATGGAGCACCGGCACCTGGAGTTTGCGGGCGCGCGCGGCGACGACCGGGTTCTGCTCGGTGGAGAGGATGAGCAGTTCCAGGCCGGAGCGGCGCAGCGCGGCGATCCCGAGTCCGTCGCCGCGGTGGACGGCGACCGTCTCGCGGCCGTCCGAGTCGACCATCACCTTGTCGTCGGTCTGGGTCCCGTCGAAGTCGAGGACGACCGCGTCGACGTCGTCGTACGTGGGCAGGACGGCCGGGTCGAGCAGCGGCGCGAGGAGGCGGGCGCGGGCCAGGTCGTGCGGATCGTCGATCTCCAGCACCCGGGCCGCGTCGGTCCGCACGAGCGCGGTACGCCCGAAGAAGCGGTGGTTGGCGGCGCGGAAGCCGTCGGCGCGCATCGCGTACGCGGCGCCGGTCTCCAGATACTCCTGGGGACGGTCCTGGCGGCGCGGCCGGTTCGACTTGTCGTGGTTGACGCCGTAGCCGCCCGAGGCGCCGGAGTCGTCGCTGCCCGCGCTGTCCTGGCGCCAGATGAAGCCGTGCGTGGGCGCGACGGTCAGCGCGCTGTCGGCGCCGTCCTCGGTGACGGCGCCGGCGACGCCGTCGAGGTCCTCGGCCGTGATGAACGGGCTGGTGCACTGCACCAGCAGCACCACGTCGGCGGCCACGCCGCGCATGGCCTCGTACGCGTCCATCGCGTGCAGGACGGCGGCCTCGCTGGTCGCGGTGTCGCCCGCGATCGCGGCGGGGCGCAGGACGACCTCGGCGCCGGCGGAGCGGGCCGCCTCGGCTATGGCCGCGTCGTCGGTCGAGACGACGACATCGGTGACGCGCCGGGCCGCGAGGCTCGCGCGGACGGCGCGTACGACGAGCGGGACGCCGCCGACGGGGGCGAGGTTCTTCGCGGGCACGCCCTTGGATCCGCCGCGTGCGGGAATTACCGCGAGGACGGTCATCTGTACTCCTTGGTCCGCGGGTGCTGCCTCCGCGGCTGGTCGCTGTGCGGCTCGTGCTTCTTGCTCTGCTGCGGCTCGTGCTTCCTGCTCCGCCGCCGCGGCTCGGTGCTGTTCTCCTGCCGGTGACGCGGGTGGTACGGGTGGTGCTGTGTACGGGTGGTGCTGGGTGGGGCGGCGGCTCACAGGTCGCCCATACGCCGGATGACGGGGGCCACGCGCTGCACGCCGTGCCGGTACGCGCCGCGCGCCGCTCCCCGTACCGCCTCGCGCACCACCCGGCGGACCCCGCCGTTGCCGCCCGCCGCGGCCTTGGCGGCCGACGGCAGCGGTGTGCCGTCGGGGGCGAGGTGGTAGCGGGCGAGGAGCCCCGGCAGATAGCCGGGCGCGGTGGTGGCCGTGTAGTACGGGCTCAGCGGCGGCAGCACGGGCCCGTCGAGCAGCTTGGCGACCCGTCCGCGCGCCGTGTCGAAGGACGAGGAGTACGAGCCGTCGGCCGCGACGCCCTGGCGGTCCGCCCAGACGGCGTCGGCGCGCGGGCGTCCGCCGCTGTCGAGCTCGTCCCAGGAGGCCAGACAGCCGGAGCCGATGAAGTGGTGGTTGCCGAGCGGCTCGCGCACCCCGAGGTCGGTGAGGATCGCGGTGGGGATGCGCCGGTGCAGGGCTTCCAGGGCCGCGGTCGAGGAGACGGTGACCAGCAGATCGGTCCGGTCGAGGACCTCGCCCATGTTCCCGTAGACCAGCTTGAAGTTGGGCGGCAGACCGCCGGTGACCTTCTCGGCGAGCCGCTGGTAGGGGAACTCCTCCACATGGGTGGTGTGCTCGCCGATCTTGCTGCGCAGCTTCAGCAGGACCTCGCGGCGCGGGTGCAGCCGGGCGTGCTCGACCAGGCGCTTCAGCAGATAGGCGCGGTCGGCGCGGTTCGCGGGTACGGACGGCTGCGCGGCGAAGACGACCGTGTCACGGCCCTCCTCGGGGACATAGCGCTCACCGCCGAGGAAGGGGAGCGCGGCCTCGGTGACGGAGGAGGCGTCGGCGCCCACGCCTTCGTACACGGCGCGGAAGCGCTGGCCGTCGTACCGGGAGTTCGCGAGGACGACATCCGCGCCGTGCCGGAGCAGCAGACCGTCCGAGAGCTTCTCGTAGACAACGCCCACATAGCCGGTCACGATGACCGGCCGGACCTCCAGGTTCAGCGCGGCGATCCCGTGGAGCACGGCCTGTACGGCGCCTCCGACCAGGGCGAGCACGACGAGGTCGTACTCCTTCTCGCGCAGCGTCTGGAGGAACGCGGTGCCGGTCACCTCACGCAGCGCGTCCGCGTCCGCGCCGACCTCGGCGAGCTGGCGGGCGGTGGGCGTGGCTCTGCCGCGCAGCAGATAGCCGCTCAGCTCTGTGGAGCGGCCTTCCGGGGCGATGCGGCGCGCGGTGAGCGCACCCCACTTCCACCGGGTGTCGGAGTCGGCGAGCACTGCGACCCGGACCGCTTCGTTGGTACGTGATGGCACGACGAGGACGTTAGAAAGAGATTCCGTTTGTCGGCCGAACTCAATGGCAATAAAGGGTTAACAACACATCTACGGATGGCGAAGTCGCCTCAGGAGAGCCGCGCTTCACCGTTCCGCCATTCTTCGTTCACCTTCCATACGCCCAGATGTCAGAACGGATGGTCTTGTGCCGCCTAGCGTTCTGGACGTGGTCAAGCTCTCCGTCGTCGTGCCGTTCTACAACGTGCAGACATATGCCCTCGAAACCCTGAGAAGCCTTCGCGCGAACAGCCGCGACGACTTCGAGTTCCTGTTGGTCGACGACTGTTCGACCGACGGAACCCCCGAGATTCTCGAACAGGCCGCCCGCGATCTTCCAGGGGCGGTCCTGCTCAGACATGAACAGAACGGCGGACTGGCTACGGCACGCAACACCGGACTCGACGCCTCGCACGGCGAGTACGTGACCTTCCTGGACGGCGACGACTGGGTGGCGCCCGGCTACTTCGAGCGGCTCGTCGCCGCGATCGAGGAGCTCGGGGTCGACTTCATCCGTACCGACCATGTCCAGTTCACGGCCAGGGAGCGGACGATCCACCGGGTCCCGGTCGGCCGCCGCGACGAGGTGCTGAACCCGCGCGACGCGATCCTGCCCGTGAACCGTACGAACTCGGTCGACTACGCGTTCGCCTGGGCCGGCGCCTACCACCGGCGGCTGGTCGACCGTGGTCTGGTGCACTTCACGGACGGGCTGCGGACCGCCGAGGACCGGCCGTGGATCTGGCGGCTGCACCGCGAGGCGGAGTCCTTCGCCGCCGTCGGACTGCTCGGGGTCTTCTACCGGCGCGGGGTCGCCTCGTCCCTCACCCAGATCGGTGATGTGCGCCAGCTCGATTTCATCCGGGCCTTCGACGAGGTCGTCGAGGAGACCTCGAAGGACCGGGAGGCGGACCGTCTGCTGCCCAAGGCCGTCCGTACGTACTGCGCCATCATCGCCCACCATCTGGCGGCGAAGGACCGGTTCGAGCCGGCCGTGGCGAAGCAATTGCGTGCCATGAGCGCCGCCGCCCTGAAGCGGCTGCCCCAGGATCTTCTGAAAGAAGCACTCGACTCGATGGATCTGGACCGCTCGGCCCAGTTGCGCCGCCTGCGTCGGCGGATGGTCTCCTCCTCAGGAAAGGCGGCGGCCTGATGGACCGGCCCGACCGCAGGACGACGCAGATCTTCTGCGCCTCCACGCTCTACGGAGCCGCCACCCTCGCCGCCGCCGTCGACGCCGGTCTCTTCCGCCCGGCCGCCCGGCGGGTGCTGCTCGTCAGCAACAACGCGGGTACGCCCGAGCTGACGCCCTCGGTGAACGAGATGCCGGGGTTCGAACAGCTCCGTGACCGGTTCGACGATCTCGTGTCGTGGAACGAGACCATCGCGCCCTCGCATCCGGGGGTCTGGGAGCCGCGCCCCGAGGACATCCCCATGTGGGAGCGGCATCTGCGGCTCGCCTGGCGGCTCGGCGACGACCGGGTGGAGCTGATCGTCGAGTCGATCCAGGTCAACCCCGCCCTCGCGATCGCGCAGATCCTCACCGACGCGACGCTCGAGGTGTACGCGGACGGGCTGATGAGCTACGGGCCCACCCGTAACAAGATCGATCCGCTCATCGGCGACCGGGTGCGCAGACTGCTCCATCTCGACCTCGTACCGGGACTCAAGCCGCTGCTCCTGACGGAGTTCGGCGTGGCGCCCGAGCTGGTGCCGACGGACGCGTTCCTCCGGGTCCTGGACCAGCTCTCCGACGCCGTGACCGGGATCCGGACACCGTCGGCGCCTCCGGCGCTGCTCCTCGGCCAGTACCTCTCCGCGCTGGGCATCATCAGCGAGCGCGAGGAGGAGGAGCTGCATATCCGGATGGTGCGCGGGGCGGTCGCCCTCGGGCACACCGAGGTGGTGTTCAAGCCGCATCCCACCGCGCCGGCCGTCTGGTCGCGGCGGCTGGAGCGCGAGGCGGAGAAGCTCGGCGCCGAGCTGACCATCCTGGACTCCCCGGTGCTCGCCGAGGTGCTGTACCGGCGGCTGAAGCCGGCGCTGGTCGTCGGATGCTTCTCGACGGCGCTGTTCACGGCCTCCGCCTTCTACGGCATCCCGGTGGCGCGCACGGGCACGGATCTGCTGCTGGAGCGGCTCGCCCCGTACCAGAACAGCAACCGCGTACCGCTGACGATCGTGGACGCGCTGGTGCCGCCCCTGGAGGGCAAGGAGACGTACGAGCCCGAGACCCGGCTCGCGGAGCTGGTCGCGGCCGTCGGCTACGCGATGCAGCACCGGATGTATCCGGAGCTGCGGCCCACGGCCGAGCGCTATCTCTCGGAGCGGCTGGACGACCGGACCTGGCGGTACTTCAAGCGGCGCCGGCTCACCTCGCTCGGGCTGCCGGGCGGTATCCCGGAGCAGCTGAACCGTCTTCCGCGCAACGCGACCGCCCAGCGGATGGTGCGCCGGGCGCGGCGGCTGCGCCGGGCGGTGCTGCGCGTCAGCCCGCGCTGACGCCCCGCGGGGCGCGGCGGGCAGAACGAGAAGCACGAGAAGCACGAAGAGGGCGGGCCACCGGGA
>NZ_JBSGVS010000054.1:0-67976 GCF_053608565.1 Streptomyces sp. NPDC055025 | reverse complement strand
TCGTGGAGCAGCCGCTGCCCGCCGTCCCCGACACCTCGCTCGGACCGCTGCTCGACTGGGCGGGGGAGCGGCTGGACACCGAACTGACCGTGGCGGACCTGGCGGCGCGGGCGGCGGTCAGCCAGGCCACGCTGCACCGGCGCTTCCGTACCCAGCTGGGCACCACCCCGCTGGCCTGGCTCACCGCGCGGCGGGTGGCCCTGGCCTGCCGGCTGATGGAGGAGGGCGAGCTACGGCTCGACCGGGTGGCGCGGCTCAGCGGACTGGGTACGGCGGCGAATCTGCGGGCGCAGCTCCGCCGGCGCACGGGACTGCCCCCGAGCGCGTACCGGCGCCGGTTCGGACCGGCGTGAGACCGGCGTGAGACCGGCGAGGAACCAGGGCGGGACCGGCGAGGGCAGGCGGGATCCGCGTCGGATCCGCGTGGGATTCACGTGGGGCCGGGGTGAGAAGCGCGCGTCCGGCCCGCGAGAATAGGGGCATGGCCCGACGCCCCGACCGATCCGCCCGCCCCACCCGATCCGGCCCCACCGGTACCGGCACCGGTACCGCCGTCACCGGCGCCTCGCCGTGCCCCTGCGGACTGTCCGCCGCGTACGGCGCGTGCTGCGGGCGCTTCCACTCCGGATCCGCCGCCGCGCCCACGGCGGAACTGCTGATGCGCTCCCGCTACAGCGCCTTCGCCGTGCGCGACCAGCCGTATCTGCTCAGGAGCTGGGACCCCGCCACTCGGCCCCCCGCCGTCGATCTCGATCCCACGGTGCGCTGGACCGGACTGGAGATCCTGGACACCGCCGACGGCAGCGCGTTCCACACCACCGGGACCGTCACCTTCCGAGCCCGCTTCACCCACCGGGGCGCGCGGGGCGCTCTCCACGAGCGAAGCCGCTTCGCCCGGCACGACGGCGCCTGGGTCTATGTGGACGGCACCTTCGTGGAGTGAGTGATCCCTCGGGCCGGGCCCCGCGCCCTCGGGCCGGGCGCCCGCGCCCGTGCCTCAGCGTGGTGCCAGCACCTCCGCCAGGTCGTACCGCACCGGTTCCTCCAGCTGCGCGTACGTGCAGCTCTCCGGCGTACGGTCCGGCCGCCATTTGCGGAACCGCGCGGTGTGCCGGAACCGGTCGCCCTCCATATGGTCGTACGCGACCTCGCACACCCGCTCGGGCCGCAGCGCCAGCCATGACAGGTCCTTCGTGCCCGACCAGCGGCTCGGCGCGCCCGGCAGCCGTGCGGTCTCATGGGCGGACTCGTCGGCCCAGGCCGCCCAGGGGTGGCCCGCCGCCGACTCCATCCGCAGCGGCGCCAGCTCCTCGATCAGCTCCGCGCGGCGCTTCATCGGGAACGCGGCACAGACCCCCACGTGCTGGAGGGCGCCCTCGGAGTCGTACAGCCCCAGGAGCAGCGAACCGACCACGGGACCGCTCTTGTGGAGCCGGTATCCGGCGACGACCGCGTCCGCCGTCCGCTCGTGCTTGATCTTGTACATCAGCCGGGCGTCCGGCCGGTAGAGGAGATCGAGGGGCTTGGCGATCACCCCGTCGAGCCCGGCGCCCTCGTACTGCTCGAACCACCGCCCGGCCAGCGCGGTATCGGTGGTGGCGGGCGCGAGATGGACCGGAGGACGGACGCCGGTCAGCGCGGCCTCCAGCGCCTCCCTGCGCCGTACCAGCGGGGTGTCGAGCAGCGAGGCGTCACCGAGGGCCAGCAGATCGAAGGCGACGAAGCTCGCCGGCGTACGCTCGGCGAGCATGTCCACCCGGGACTTCGCCGGATGGATGCGCTCGGTGAGCCGGTCGAAGTCGAGCCGGTCCCCATGGACGATGACGATCTCGCCGTCCACCACACAGCGGTCGGGCAACTCCGCGCGCAGGACCGTGACCAGTTCCGGGAAGTAGCGGGTGAGCGGCTTGCCCGTTCTGCTGCCGATCACCACCTCGTCGCCGTCACGGTGGACGATCGCCCGGAAGCCGTCCCACTTGGCCTCGTACTGCATCCCCGGCGGGATACGGGCCACGGACTTGGCGAGCATGGGCTTCACGGGAGGCATCACCGGCAGATCCATGACCCGATTCTGCTCGGGAACATGACGCTCCGCCCGATATGCGCTCCCTGTGGCATACCGCCCGCCGGGCGACGGGCCCGCCGGACACACGGTCCGGCCGATATGCGGTCCGGCCGATATGCGGTCCGTCCGTGCCCGGCCTAGCGTGGCCCCCATGGGAGCGGCGATGGAGCTGGAGGCGGACGGCAGGACCGTACGGCTGTCCAGTCCGGACAAGGTGTACTTTCCCGAGCGCGGTTTCACCAAGCTCGATGTCGCGCGCTACTACCTGGCCGTGGGCCCGGGGATCCTGCGCGCGCTGCGGGACCGGCCGACCACTCTGGAGCGCTACCCGGAGGGTGTCGGGGGCGAGTCCTTCTTCCAGAAACGGGCGCCGAAGAATCTGCCCGACTGGATCCCCACGGCCCGTATCGAGTTCCCGAGCGGCCGTTCCGCCGACGAGATCTGTCCCACGGAGGTCGCCGCCGTGCTCTGGGCGGCGAATCTCGGCTGTCTCACCTTCCACCCCTGGCCGGTACGGCGGGGCAGCACCGATCACCCCGACGAACTGCGGATCGATCTGGACCCGCAGCCGGGCACGGACTTCAAGGACGCGGTCAGAGCCGCCCATGAGCTGCACGGCCTTCTGGAGGAACAGGGGCTGCACGGCTGGCCCAAGACATCGGGCGGCCGTGGTCTGCATGTGTTCGTCCCCATCGAACCGCGCTGGACCTTCACCGAGGTGCGCCGCTGCGCCATCGCCATCGGCCGTGAGCTGGAGCGGCGGATGCCGGGCCGGGTGACCACCGCCTGGTGGAAGGAGGAGCGCGGCGAGCGCATCTTCGTCGACTACAACCAGACCGCCCGCGACCGCACCATCGCCTCCGCCTACTCCGTACGCCCCCGGCCCGGCGCCCCGGTCTCCGCGCCGCTGCGCTGGACGGAGCTGGACGAGGTCGCACCGGACGACTTCGATGTGGCGACCATGCCGGCCCGCTTCGCCGAGGCGGGTGATGTGCACGCGCCGATGGCGGAGCAGGCGTTCGGTCTGGAGGGTCTGCTGGAGCTGGCCGAGCGTCAGGAGCAGGACCAGGGGGTCGGGGACATGCCGTACCCGCCGGACTATCCGAAGATGCCGGGAGAGCCGAAGCGCGTCCAGCCGAGCAGGGCCCGCCGGAAGGACCCGGGGGAGTGAGCGGAGGCCGGGGGAGTGCGCCGAGCAGCAGGAGCGGACAGGGCTGTGCCCCCTCCCCCGGAATCCCGGGAGAGGGGGCACAGTGCTGAACAGCACGGACACATCGGACCGCGAGCGGCGAACCGCCCCGGCCGTCCCGGCTACAGCTCCTTGATCCGGATGCTGCGGTACGAGATCACGTCCGTCGTGCTGTGGACCTGGAGCCCGACATAACCGGTGGCGTACCGCCGGCCGTCCGTGCCCGGGTCACCGGCGCGCGGCGGGGTGAACGTCTGTCCGCCCAGGTTGTCGAACTCATTGATCACCACACCGTTGCGCAGGATCGTGTAGTGCTGGTCGACCACCCGGATCTCGTAGTCGTTCCAGGTGCCCTTCGGGGTGACGCCCGCGCCGCCCAGACCCACCCGGTCGAAGCCGTAGAGCGAGCCGGTCTTGTACATGTCGCCGTCCGGGCGGTCGAGGATCTGCACCTCGTGCCCGTAGTTGATGGCGACCCACTCGGGCCGGGACTCCTCCGGGTGACCGTGGACGTTCGGGAAGCGGACGAAGACACCGCCGTTGGCGTTGCCGTTGCCCGGGGCGTCGTCACGGAACTGGAGCTTCAGCGAGAAGTCGCCGTACTTGCGCTCCGGGAACCACAGCATGCCCATGCCGTCGACCGTGGTGCTGCTCTTGATCGCACCGTCGTCGGTGAGCGCGAACTCGCCGCCGCCCACCTGCTCCCACTTGGCGAGCGAGTCCGCCGTGCCGTCGAAGAGATCGCGGTAGCCCTCGGTCTGGCCGGGCTTGCCGATCTTGGACTGCTTGGCGGCCTTGGTGATCTTGTTGAACTCGCGCTGGTCGATGACGTTGTCGGCGAGCAGCTTGTCGAGCACGGTGTCGACATGCTTGAGGAAGAGGGCCTGCGAGGTCCACTCCCGCTCGTCCTCGATCAGCTCGTTGATGGTGCAGCGGCTGCGGGTCAGCCGGTTCGGCACGCCCGAGTCGACCGTGCCGACGATGACCGTCAGCCGCTCGTCGTACTCGGGGCAGTTGGGCGCGGGAACGCCGCCGCCCTGCGCGATGGTGAACGTCACCTGCTTGGCCTGCGAGGTGTTGCCCGACTTGTCGGTCGCGCGGTGGGCGAACGTGTGATACCCGACCCGGTCGACGATGACGGGGGCCGTGTACGCGAGATACGGACCGCCGTCGAGGGAGTACTCGGTCTTGTCGACACCGGACTCGGCGTCGGTCGCGGTGACCGTCACCTTGGCGCTGGTGATGAAGGCGCCGTTGGCGTTCTTCTCACCGGTCACGGCCGCCGAGGTCACCGGCGCCGTGGTGTCCTGGGCCGGCGGCTCCACGACGGTGAAGTCGACGGACTTCTCGGCCGCCGCGTTGCCCGCCTTGTCGGTCGCGCGGTAGCGGACCTTGTGCGTGCCGACCTGATGCACCATCACCGGCGCGGTGTACGCCTGCCAGGCGCCCGTGGCGCCGAGCGCGTACTCGATGGTGTTGACGCCCGAGCCGGTGTCCGAGGCGGTGACGGTGACCGTGGCCATCGACAGATACTCACCCGCGCCGTTCCGCTCGCCGCTCACGGTCGCCGAGGTCTCCGGCGGGGCCGTGTCATCGGTCGGCGGGGCCACCACGGTGAAGCCGACGGACTTCTCGGCCGCCACGTTCCCCGACTGGTCGGTGGCCCGGTACCGGATCGTATGGCCGCCGACCTGGTCGACCACCACCGGAGCGGTGTACGGCTGCCACGGCCCGTCGGCCCCGACCGCGTACTCGGTCGTCGCCACACCGGAGCCCTCGTCGGTCGCCGTCACCGACACCGTCGCGGACCCGACATAGGCGCCGTCGGCGTTCTGCTGTCCCGCCACCGTGGCGTTGGTCGTGGGCGCGGTGGTGTCCCCCGGGCCGACCTCGGTCACGGTGAGCACACCGGTCATCTGGCCGTGCCCCGGGATGGAGCAGTGGAAGCGGTACTTGCCCGGGGTGAGCCGCACCTCGGCGGTGTACTTGCCGCCGTTGGCATCACTCGGATTGGCCAGGATGTTCACGGCGACATCGTTGTTGTACTCGGGATCCGACACATCGAACGTCAGCGTGTGCGGCATCCCGGTGGTGTTGCCGGTGGCCTGGCTGTTCTCGAAGACGATCGTGGTCGGGCCGGCCAGCGCGGTGGTCGGGAAGCTGAGATAGCGGTCGATGGGGTCACCGGCCGTCCAGGTCAGCACCTGTGCCGCGGCTGCCGTCTTTCCGTCGCCCCTGGGGTCGAAGGGCCGGCCGTACGCCGCTGTCGACGTCAGACCCAGCACCATCAGGAACGCGCCCACCAGGGCCGTCCACACTCTGAGCGGGCGGTACCTGAGGAGGGAACGATGGGATCGATGTCTCACTGCTCCGCCTTCCTGGCCAGGTCGGAGGCGGCCGGAGTCGGCTCGCCGCCCTTGTAGGTCACACGCCACAGCGCGGACTGGGAGTCGGAGGTGAAGAAGCCGCGCCCGTAGTCGAGGACGTAGAGCGAGCCGTCCGGGGCGAACTTCCAGTCCATGAGGTTGCGGATACCGCCCTGACCGACCGGGATGATCTTCTTCAGGGTCTCGGCGTGCACCGGCAGACCGCCCTTGCCGACGGTCTTGGGGTCGGTCAGCACCGCGTGGCGCGGGCTGTCCGTCGCGTCGTAGAAGTCACCGACGAACCACTTGCCGTCCCAGTACTCCGGCCACTTGACCGCGCTGGCGCTCTGCGCGTCGTAGCGGTAGACCGGGCCGTCCATGGTCGCCTGGCCGCCGCCCTTGAGCCACGGCAGGAGATACTTCGCCTCGGCCTGCTTGTAGCTGGGGATGCCGTTGGCGTCCCGCGGGTAGTCGGGGGCGCCGCCCTGCGGCGAGTACCAGATGGTGTTGGGCGTGACGGGCGGCAGATTCACCAGGCCGTCGTTGTTGGGGGACTCGTTCTTGGGCGCGTTGCAGTTGTACCAGCCCAGCGGCTTGGACGGGTCGGGCAGATTGCGGTCCCGGTAGGGCTGGTTGTTGCCCATGCAGAACGGCCAGCCGTGGTTGCCCGCCTTGGTGATCGCGGAGAACGTGTCGTACTTCGCCGGACCCCAGACGGTGCTCGGCGAGCCCGCGTCGGGGCCGACCCAGCCCGCGTAGAGGATGTCGGTCTTCTTGTCGATGGAGATACGTGCCGTGTTGCGCACGCCCATCACATAGATCTCGCCGCGGGTCTTGCCGCCGCCCTCGTCCATCTCCTCGCCGGTGAACAGGTTCCCGGTGGGCAGGGTGTACGTCCCGTCGGGCTCCGGGTGGATACGGAGGATCTTCCCGTTCAGGTTGTTGGTGTTGCCCGCCGTGCGGCGCGCGTCGGCGAAGGAGACGCCCTTGTAGTTGGGCTGGGGGTTGTTGCCCGAGTAACCGTCGCTGAAGCCGGACGAGTTGTTGTCGCCGGTCGCGATGTAGAGGTTGCCCTTCGAGTCCCAGGCCATACCGCCGCCCGCGTGGCAGCAGCTGTTCACCTGCACGGGCCACTTCAGCAGGACCTTCTCGGAGGCGAGGTCCAGCTTGTTGGCCGCCAGGTCCAGGGTGAAGCGGGAGACCCGGCGTTCGGCCATCCGGGTGTCACGGTTGAGCTGCGAGTGCGGGGTGTAGTGCAGATACACCCAGCCGTTGGTCTCGAACTTCGGGTCCAGCTCGATACCGAGCAGTCCCTCCTCGACCTTGACCAGCTCGTCGCCGCCGCCCTTGTTGCCGAAGACCGTCAGCGCGCCCGCGAGCGTCACCTTCCCCGTCGCGGGGTCGTAGACATGGATCTGGCCCAGGCCCTTGCCGATCTCCGGGTTGTTCCAGTCGGTCACCACGGGAGCGGCGTTGTCGCCACCTCCCCGGCCGATGTAGAGCACCCGTCCGTCGGGCGCCACGACCAGTCCGTGCGGCTCACCGATCTGGTCCTGCCGGCCCGCCTGGTTCGGCTGGGTGACCCGCTCGGCCTGGTAGTTGCTGTCGATCGTCGCCTTGCAGTCGGCCCGGGAGATCCGGGTCGTCCACTGGAGGGCGCCGCGCAGATGGTCGCGGAAGTCGGTCTCGGCGTAGGACTCGGGCGTACCGCCCATGCCGGTGTAGAAGGACCGGCCGCCGTCGTAGTCGCGGCACCAGGAGATGGGATGGTCCGCGCCGTTGGCTCCGGTGCCCGGCTGGTAGCTGGCCTCCCTGACCCGGGCGACGGTGTGCACCTTGCCGGTGGGGTTGGCGGACCAGTTGAACCACTTGTCCGGCCGCTTCCACTCCAGCGGAAGGTTCTTGGTGGCCGGATTGATGCGGTCGCCGACCTCGACGGTCGCGCGCTGCACCGTGGTGGGAGCTCCGGTGGGCCGGGCGCCGATCAACCCGGTGAACCAGTCCGAGTACGGCTCCGTGCGGGCCGCGTCATGGATACCGAGGAAGCCGCCACCGGCTTCCACATAGGATTCCAGGCCGGCTTCCTGCTCGGGGTCGAGCACATCGCCGCCGCCGGTGAGGAAGACGACCGCATTGTATTTGCCCAGCTTGGTCGCATTGGTGAAGACGGAACCGTCGTCCGTCGCCTCTGTCTTGAACCGGCCGGCCGTGGGCCCCGACAGACCGATGGCCTCGATGGCTTCGATCCCGGCGTTGACGACCGGGGACTCCTCGGTGGCCGAGGCATGGAAGACGAGGACCTTGACGGACTTTCCGCCCGGAGGTGACGGAAGGGACAACGTTGTCGAAGCCGGTTCCGGGTACGGCTTGGCCGATGCGGCGGTGCCGCCGAGCAGTGACGCCGCCATCGTGCCGGCCACCAGGGCCGCGGCCATCCCGCGCCTGGATCTAGACCGGTGATGTGGTGCGCGCTGCATGTGTTCACCCACCCCTCTGTGGTCATAGCAACAGCGAATGAAGCTAGACCCCTTTCGGCGGCTCGCCAATAGGTATCACCGCAATCGAACGAACTTTGTCCTGACTGTGGATAAACGTAGATCACTGGTCTACCGTGTGGCCGTCCCCGGGGTCTCATGTGCCCCGAAAATCTCCGTACGGCACTGGGGAGTCGGTATGGCCATGGACAGACGGAGCTTCAACCGGCGGCTGCTCGCGGGAGGCGCGGTGGCAGCTACGGGGGTGACATCGTTGTCGGTCGCCTCCGCGCCCGCGGCGACGTCGGCGGAATCCCCGCCGAGGACCGCCCCCGCCGGGGGTCAGGTGCGCCATCTCAAGCTGTACGCCGAGACTCTGCCGAACGGTCAGATGGGGTACGGCTTCGAGAAGGGCAAGGCGACCGTCCCGGGTCCGCTGATCGAGCTGATCGAGGGGGACACCCTCCATATCGAGTTCGAGAACACCACGGATGTGGCGGCCAGCCTCCATGTCCACGGCGTGGACTACGACATAGCCAGTGACGGCACCCGGATGAACCGGAGTCATGTCGAGCCCGGCGGCACCCGTACGTACACCTGGCGTACGCACACACCGGGCAAGCGCGCGGACGGCACCTGGCGGCCGGGCAGCGCGGGGTACTGGCACTACCACGACCATGTGGTCGGTACGGACCACGGCACCGGCGGTATCCGCAAGGGGCTCTACGGTCCGGTGATCGTCCGCAGGAAGGGCGACATCCTGCCGGACAAGCAGTTCACGATCGTCTTCAACGACATGACGATCAACAACAAGTCCGGTACGGAGGCCCCCGACTTCGAGGCGACGGTCGGGGAGCGGGTCGAGATCATCATGATCACGCACGGCGAGTTCTACCACACGTTCCATATCCACGGTCATCGCTGGGCGGACAACAGAACGGGCCTGCTGACCGGCCCCGACGACCCCAGCCGGGTGATCGACAACAAGATCACCGGTCCGGCGGACTCCTTCGGCTTCCAGATCCTCGCGGGTGAACACGTGGGCGCGGGGGCCTGGATGTACCACTGCCATGTGCAGAGCCACTCGGACATGGGCATGGCGGGTCTGCTGCTGGTCAAGAAGCCGGACGGCACGATCCCGGGGTACGAGCCGCACCACCCGGACCATCCGATGGGCGCGGACGGAGCGAAGGGCGCGGACGGAGCCAAGGGCGCGGAGGGAGCGAAGGGCGCGGAGGGAGCCAAGAGCACGGCGGACGCCAAGGGAGCCGCGGGAGCCGAGGACGCGGCGGACCACACGGGTCATTAGACCCCGCGGACAGGGCCTGGCGCCGGTCGCGGCACAGGCCCTGCCCGGCCGCCCGGTCCTCCGCGGGCCGGGGGCATGTTCCGGCAGGCCGCCGTCCCGGGACGAGCGGCGGCCTGCCCTGCCGTCCGGCTGCCATCCTGGTCGCATGGCGGAACTCAACGGCCGGCCCGTCGGCCTCGACGAGATCACGGCGCTCGCGCTCACCAACTACGGGCACTTCACCACCCTCCGGGTGGACGACGGGCGGGTGCGCGGGCTGGCCCTGCATCTCGACCGGCTCGGCCGGGACTGTACGGCGCTGTTCGGGGCGGAGCTGGACCTCGACCGGGTACGGACGCTGCTGCGCCGGGTCGCACCGGCGCGTGGCGCGGCCACGGTGCGGGTCACGGTGTTCGACCCGGCCCTCGACATCGGGCGTCCCGACCGTACCGGCGACCCGCACATCCTGGTCACACACCGTCAGGCGTCGTCCGCGCCCCCGCCGCCGCTGCGGGTGCGCTCCGTCGCGTACACCCGGGACGCGCCCGAGGTGAAGAGCGTCGGGCTCTTCGCGTCGCTGCGCCATCGCCGTACGGCCCGGCTCGCCGGATACGACGACGCGCTCTTCGTGGACGGTCGGGCCTATGTCTCCGAGGGCGTCACCTGGAACATCGGCTTCTTCGACGGTGACACGGTCGTCTGGCCGGAGGCCGTCCAGCTCGCCGGGGTGACGATGCGGCTTCTCCAGGACGCCCACAAGCACCGCGTCGCCCCGGTCGCGCTCGCGGACGCCGGATCGCTGCACGCGGCGTTCGCGACCAACGCCGCCATCGGGGTGCGCGCCATCACGGCGATCGACGGCACCGGGTTCACGGACCACCACCCCGCCGTGGATCTGCTGCGCGAGACCTACACGGATCAGCCGGGCGATCTCCTGTAGCGCCCCCGCCAGGCCGGTCCTACGAGCTGCCGCCGTCCGGTCCGTCCGGTCCGCCCGCCGCGTCCGGCCCGCCCGCCAGTCGCAGCTGTTCCTCCTCCACGATCCGGCGGGCGATGTCCCGGTCCGCGACATCGATCGCGTCGGGCGTGGCATCGGCCATCTCGCTGCGCCGGGCGTAGGCGTCGAAGAGGCGGTTCTTGTCGGCGAGGATGTCCAGCAGACGCTGGTCCACACTGTCGACCGCGAGCAGCCGGTGCACCTGGACCGGACGGATCTGGCCCATCCGGTGCGCACGGGCCACCGCCTGATGCTCCAGGGTCGGTTTGACCTGGGGCTCGCAGAGGATGACGACCGACGCGGCCTGCATGTTCAGCCCGACACCGCCCGCCTGGATCTGGCTCAGCAGCACCGCGTGCCCCGGGACCGCGCCGAAGCGGTCCACGATCCGCTGACGGCGGTCCGCCGGGACATCGCCGGAGAGCGGACCGAACACGCCCTCGCCCAGCGCCTGGTGGACCGCGGCCAGCACCTCGCGGAAGTACGAGAAGACCACGACCTTCAGTTCGTTCCCCGCGGCCTCGGTGACCAGCTCCCGCAGCCGGCCCAGCTTGGCCGAGGTCTCCGGCCGCGCGTACGCCGCCCGGCGCATCCGCATGAAGTGCGCGTCGGCCACCGCCGAGCGGTAGGCCGCCAGATCCCCGGCGCTCAGCTCCTCCCACTCGTCCACCCGTACCAGCGCGGGCAGTTCGGCGAGGACGTCCTGCTGGTTGCGGCGCAGATAGGCCGGGGCGACCGCGCGGCGGAAGGCGTGCGCGCCCACGACCGCGTCGGCGCCCTGGACGGCCGGGGCCAGTCCGGGCTGGAGACGCCGGATCAGACTGCGGAACTCCGCCACGCGGTTCTCCATCGGAGTGCCCGTCAGAAACAGCACATGACCGGCGTGTTCGGCCCAGTCGGACATCGCGCGGGATCTGCGGGTGTCCGGGTTCTTCACATAGTGGGCCTCGTCGACGACGAGCATGCGCGGCTCGTCCCGAAGCGTGCCGGTCCTGTCCCCGGGCCCCTCGCGAGCCCGCAGCAACGGCAGTGTGTGCAGCGAGTCGAAGGTGGTGACCGCGACCCCGCCGCGCTCGCGCCACTCCGTGAACGCCTCCTGCCGCTCCGGGCCGTGCACCGGGATCGCCCGCAGTGTGCTCCGGGAGCCGATCTCCCGGGTCCAGTTGATCAGGACACTGCTCGGGCAGACCACCAGGAAGTGCGTACCGCCCAGGGCCGCGAGATGCGCGAGGGCGGCGATGGCCTGGACGGTCTTGCCGAGCCCCATCTCGTCGCCGATGATCACCCGGCGCTGGGCCAGCGCGAATCGCGCCCCGAACGCCTGATAGCCGCGCAGCGACACCCGCAGCCGGGTGTCGTCCAGCGGCTGGGCCCGTACCCGTCCGGCGATCTCGGACGGCATGAAGCCCTCGGCCGCGGCGGCATCGGGGGTCCCGCCCGCCGTCTGCGCCAGCACGCCGTAGTAGTCGGCCGAGCGCAGCTCGAAGTCGACCCAGGCCTCGATCTCCGAGGCCGGCTCCCGCAGCAGATCCACCGACATCTGCGCGAGCAGCAGCGGTACCTCCGCCTCCGCCGCCTCGTCCAGCAGCCGCCGGAGCCGGCTCACCGCGCCGAGCGCCCGAGCCCTGCCGTCCCGTCCGGACAGGGCCAGTCGCAGCCGGCCGCGTGCGGGAGCCGCCTCCGGCAGCAGCGCGCGCAGCTCCGTGGCGAGCCGCTCCGCGGTGTCATGCGCGCGCCGCAGCTCCGGGCCGGCCTCGACCAGCCGGTGCAGGGCGACGACCAGCGCGGTGGTCCGCGGCTCGGGGCGGTCGACATCGATCCGTACGGACACGGTCTCGCCGACGGCCTCGGCGATCCTGGTGGCCGCCGCCACCGCCTGGTCCGCGGTAAGGGCCCCGACCCCGGGCACCTGGCGCAGTGTGTGCCTGCCCGCCTCGTACACCTCGTGCACGGAGGTGAATCCCGCCTGTTCGAGGGCGCCGATGCGTAACCTGCCCGCGGTGACGTCCCGCAGCCGGGACACCGGGATCGCCCTCAACTCGGTCTCCATCAGCTCCCGTTGGAGCGGACCGAAGGCCTCCCGTATGGCGGTGACGGCACGGGTGTGGTCGTCGAGCAGCTGCCGCGCGGTGCCCAGCAGCCGCTCCGCCGCGTCGAGCGCGGCCCTCGCCCTTCTGCCCGCGGGCACCGGATCGTGTCCCGGCGCGACCCCCGCACCCTTCATGGCGCCACTCCGTCCGCCCCGCTCGACCGGTCCGGCCGACCCGTCCCGACCGGGTCATATGCTCCCACGTCCGGCACGGGCCGCCGGTCGGCGGAGAGCGTCACCGAATCCACCTCCAAACTAAACGAACGATCGTGCTAGCATCTTGCCAATTCGCTGGCCGACCAAGGAGATCCGGGCAATGGCACCCACGGCTGCGCTTCTTCGCACCGTCCTGAACACCACCTCGTATCTCGCCCCCGGTCTGGCCGGACGTGCCGCCTTCGCCGTCTTCCGCCGCCCCCCGGGCCGCAGCAGACCGCGCCCCGACGAGCTCGATGTGCTCGCCGCCGCCCGCACCGGACGGATCACGGTCAATGGCACGTCCGTCGTCACCTACCGCTGGGGCGACGGCACACGGCCGGTGCTGCTCGTACACGGCTGGTCCTCGCGCGCCTCACGCTTCTCGCGCTTCATCACCGCGCTGTGCGAACGGGGCTACAGCCCGGTCTCCTTCGACGCCCCGGGGCACGGCGACTCGGCGGGACGGGGTGTGACGCTCCTCGAACTCCGCGAGGCCATAAGGCAGTCGCACGCGGAGTACGGCCGGTTCGAAGCCGTCGTCGCGCACTCCTTCGGGGTGCTCGCGACCTTCTTCGCGCTGCGCGACGGTGTCGAGGCACGCCGGGTGGTCGCGATCGGCGGGGTCGCCGAGTTCGGCCACGCCGTGGAGGGGTTCCGCGCCAAGCTCGGTCTGCGCGAGCGCGTCATCGGGGAACTGCGCGGGTATACGGAGCGGACCCTGTTCCGGGGCGAGCCGGACGTCTGGCGGCGCCTCGACGCCACCTACCGGCCCGAGGAGATCGACGCCGACGTCCTGCTCTTCCACGACGAGGACGACGACACGGTGCCGCTGAGCCAGGCCAGGGCCCTCGTCCAGGCGTACGGAGGGCGTCCGGACGGGGGAGCCGGTGTCCGGCTGGTGGTCACCCGGGGGCTGGGCCACCGGCGGATCCTCGGCGACCCCGAAGTGGTCGCCGCCGCAGTGGACTTCGTACGCTCGGAACAGCCGGGGCCGGGGCCACGGTCCGCGTCGGAGGGGCCCGCCGCCGGTCCCCGCCCCGGCTCAGCCGTTCTCTGAGGCCCGCGCCGGTGCCGGCACCGGCGGCGGGGTCGCCACCGGCGCCGGTCCAGGCGCCCGCGGGGCGGTGAGGTCAGGGGTCTGCGGCAGGGTGTCCGGATCGGTCGCCGCGGCGCGCAGACGGTACAGAATGCCCCGGCCGGCCCGCTCGTAGGCGACCATGTCGCCGTGCAGTACCGACTGGGCGTTGGCCGCCTCCATCAGCGCGATGATCTCGAAGGCGAGCTGCGGTACGTCCAGTTCCGCGACGAAACCGCCCGCGCGCCGCGCCTTGTCGACGGTGCGTTCCACATATTCGACCCACTCGTCACGCGCCGCGGCGATCGCGTCGTGCACCGGTCCGCCGCGCGCGTCGAACTCCGCCGAGACCGCGTAGAAGAAGCACCCGCCGGTGAAGACACGGTCCGCCGAATACGCCAGCCAGTTGCGGCACAGCGCCCACACCCGGGCGGTACCGGGGCTCAGCTCGCGGGTCGGCCGGACGACACACTCGCTGTAGACGTCGCGGGCCGCCCGGACCGTCGCGAGCTGAAGCTCCTCCTTGGAACCGAAGAGCGCGAAGACACCGCTCTTGCTCAGCTTCAGCTCGGTGGCGATACGGCCGAGGGAGAGCCCTTCCAGCCCTTCCACCGAGGCGATGTCCATCGTCCGGCCGAGCACCAGCCGCCGGGTGTGATTGCCGCGCTCGACCCGTCCGTCCACGTGTCCGGCCGTCCGCCCGCCCATGGATGCGCTCATCTCCCCACTGTACTGAACGCACGGTCGTGCGCTCTCCTGCCGCCGACCGGCGGGACACGGTCTGCGGCGCGCCGCCCGCCGGGGGAGACTCGCGGGGAGAGCGGCGGGATCCCATGGAAGGGGTCCCCATGAAGGAGCGCACCATGCTCACCAGTCCCTTCGCCCCCGGATCCCCGGTCTGGGTCGAGCTCAGCACTCCCGACATCGAGGGCGCCACCGCCTTCTACCACGGGCTGTTCGGCTGGACCTTCGTGCCCACGGGTCCCGGCACCGGCGGCTACGGCCTGTTCCGGCTGGGCGGCAGGACCGCGGCCGCCGCCCTGCCCATGCCGGTCGACAAGGGGCCGACGGACTGGTTCCTGTTCTTCCGTACGCCCGACGCGGACGAGACGGCCAAAGCCGTGCATCAGGCGGGCGGTTCCGTTCTGCTGGGACCCATGGACGTCATGGAGTCCGGCAGGACGGCCGTTTTCACCGACTCCGTCGGCGCCCGGTTCGCGGTCTGGCAGCCGGGCTCGACCAAGGGCCTCGATGTCGTCGACGAGCCGGGCAGCCTCTGCTGGTGCGAGCTGTACACCCCGGACGAGAGCGCCGCGTACACCTTCTACAGCTCGGTCTTCGGCTGGGGGACCACCAGTATGCCGATGCCCGACGGCAGTGGTACGTACCGGATGACGCACCCGGCGGGCCGGGGCCCCGAGGCCATGTTCGGCGGCTTCGTCACGCTCGGGTCCGATCCGGCGGAGGCCGGCGGCGGACCGCACTGGCAGATCTATTTCGCGGTGACGGACTGCGACGCGGCCGTGGCGACGGCCGGAGAGCTGGGCGGTACGGTCAGGGTCGCGCCGACCGACATCGAGGGCGTGGGCCGGTTCGCCAAGCTCACGGATCCCTACGGAGCGCGCTTCGCGCTGATGCAGGGTGTGGACCAGCACACCTGACGGCCCCGCCCGTACGCGGGTCCCTTCCCCGGCATGGGCCCCTTCACCGGTGCGGTTCCCTTCGCCGGGTCGGATCCCTTCAGCGGTACGGGTCTCTTCAGCGGCGCCGACACGCCGGTGTCGCAAAGCCATTGACGCTTCGTCAAGCAACCGTTTATCGCGGCCCGGCAGGCTGTCGGGTATGCCGATCAACATCACCGACATCGCCACCCGCGTGACCGCAACGTCCCAGAGCACCGAGCACGAACTCTCCTGGCAGGAGAGCGCGTTGTGCGCCCAGACCGGTCCCGATTTCTTCTTCCCCGCCCCCGGCTCCTCCACCCGTGAGGCGAAGCGGCTCTGCGGCGCGTGCGAGGGCCGTGAGGCCTGCCTTCAGTACGCCCTCGCCAACGACGAGCGGTTCGGCGTCTGGGGCGGGCTCTCCGAGAAGGAACGCCAGAAGCTCCGGCGTACCTCGGGGAACTGACCCGGTCGCGGTGCGGCCGGGCCGGCCCCATGCCCGGCGGACCTCAGTGTGCCGCGATCCGGAAGGTCTCTCCGTACATCTGCCAGCTCAGCGGCGGGTCGAGGGCCATATTGCCGTCCCGCAGGAAGTCCCGCTGAGCGGTGTCGATACGGGACGAGTCGCGCTGCGTGGTGATGAGCCCGGCCTTGATCACGGAGCGCCCGCTGTCCAGGAAGGCGTTCAGATACGCCTTCTCGTCACCGCCCCGGTCCGGGGACTCCGCCCGCTTCAGCGCCGCCTGGCGGATGCCGTAGAAGCCGTGCGCGTCGACACCCGGGCCATGCAGCACCATCGCGTCGTAGTAGATGAACTGCCCGAGCGTGCCGAGTCCGTCCAGCTTGGCGAGCTGGACGGCCGGCTCGAAGTAGATCCGGTCGCGGGCCGCCTCCTGCGCCGCGCGGAAGTCCGGGGACCGCGCGGCCTTCGCCCAGGCGTCCCGGAAGCCGGGGTCGAGCCCCTCGTGCGAGTCGGTGCCGTCCACGGCGCGCAGCGCGGGGAGATACGGCGCGAGCGGGTTGTCCGGATGGCTCCCGGTGTACGACTCGACGAGTTGCAGCATGTCGTTGGTGCCCGAGCAGAAGCCGATGATCCCGGCCGTGTACCCGTTGCCGTCGTGGAAGTCCTCGATCGCGCCGTACAGGCTCCGCCAGTCGAGGGTGGAGCTCTCCGCGCTGGCCACGAGCCGCGCGGCGATCTCCTTCTTCTCCGGAGCCGCGAGGCCGGGGGGCATGCTGTCGATGCGCTCCCGTACCTCCTCCTCGTTCTCCAGAGCGCCGGGCGCCAGCGGATTGGGCGCGCCGCTCCGCCCGGCGTAGGACGGCGGATGGTCGGCGAGCACTCCGGTGTCGTCGCCGGCTCCCAGGATCACGGCGGCGGTCACGACGATGGGCGCGCCGATGAGGAAGAGGCGCGTGACAGGCTTCATCCGGCCCAGCGTACGAGGCGTTCGCGAGGATGGGGAACACTTCCCCGAATACCCGAAAACACGTACGACGGTAGGCCGGATGAAGCCTGGATGAGCGGTGTGCGACAGGGGCCGGCACTCGGCCCGCCGACTGCGGCCCGCCGCACACCGCTCACCGTGCCTGGCTCACAGCGCCCGGCTCAGCGTGCCCGGCTCAGCCGGCGGCGCGCGCGGCCATCCGCGCCTTGCGGGCGGCGAGCTTCTCGTCGAACTTGTTCGCCTCGCTGTTCAGCCCGCCCATGTACAGGCCGACCTCCTCCTGGGCCCGGAGCCCCTCCGGACCCAGCCCGTCGATGTCCAGCACCTTGAGGAAGCGCAGCACCGGCTGGAGCACGTCGTCGTGGTGGATCCGCATGTTGTAGATCTCGCCGATGGCCATCTGCGCGGCGGCCCGCTCGAAGCCCGGCATACCGTGTCCCGGCATCCGGAAGTTCACCACCACATCACGCACGGCCCGCATGGTCGGATCCGGCGCGATCTCGAAGGCGGCGCCCAGCAGATTGCGGTAGAAGACCATGTGCAGATTCTCGTCGGTGGCGATCCGCGCCAGCAGCCGGTCGCAGACCGGGTCGCCCGACTGATGCCCGGTGTTGCGGTGCGAGACCCGGGTGGCCAGCTCCTGGAAGGCCACGTACGCGACGGAGTGCAGCATCGAGTGGCGGTTGTCGGACTCGAAGCCCTCCGCCATGTGTGCCATCCGGAACTGCTCCAGCTTGTCCGGGTCGACGGCCCGCGAGGCGAGCAGATAGTCACGCAGCACGATGCCGTGCCGGCCCTCCTCCGCGGTCCAGCGGTGCACCCAGGTGCCCCAGGCCCCGTCGCGGCCGAAGAGGCTGGCGATCTCGTGGTGGTAGCTGGGGAGGTTGTCCTCGGTCAGCAGATTCACCACGAGCGCGATCTTGCCGATCTCGGTGACCTTCGACTGCTCGGGCTCCCAGGCCTCGCCATCCTCGAATATCCCGGGGAAGTTGCGGCCGTCCGTCCAGGGAACGTACTCGTGCGGCATCCAGTCCTTGGCGACCTTGAGATGACGGTTGAGTTCCTTCTCCACCACCTCTTCCAGCGCGTACAGCAGTCGGGCGTCGGTCCACGCGTCCGAACTGCCGAGGTGGGGAGAGACGAGTGTCACGGGTGCTCCTGGGGGACGGGAGATGTTTTACCTACGGGTTCGTAGGTTACGACACCGTAGGTTAAAGCCGTAGTAAGCCGGAGGCCAAGCCCGTGGCGCTCGAATCCCCTCACGCACAGCGATGGAAGCCCTGTGCGCGCCGCGGGATCGACCGTTACGCCCGGTCATGTGTGCAGGTCGCGCAGGCGTACGGAGAGACAGGTCACACATCCTTCGAGTTTCTCGAACTCACTGATGTCGACCGGTACGGGCTCATAGCCCAGTTTCCCGAACAGCTCCGCCGTCGCGGGCGCGCTCGCCGCCATCAGCAGCTTTCCGCCGCCGAGCAGCACCACATGCCCGCCGTGCTCCTCCGGCACGGGCAGGAAACGCGGGAAGAGGGCGGGCGTGTCGACCAGCGGCTCATGGCCGACGACCGTGCCGTCCGGCAGCGCGGTCACCGCGGACTTGAGATGGAGCACCTTGCTCACCGGTACGGCGACCACCCGCGCCCCGAGCGGTTCGAAGGCGGCGCGCAACTGCCGTACCCCCGCCGCGTTCGTCCTGCCGCCCAGGCCGACGTAGACCGTGTCACCGGCCTTGAGGACATCGCCGCCGTCGAGTGTGCCCGGCTCGCGCACCCGGTTCACCGAGCAGCCGAGCCGGGCCAGTTCCTCCTCCACCGCGGGTGTCTCGGGCCGGCGTGAGGGGGCGCCGGGCCGGGTGATGAGCGCGACGTTCCGGAACATCACGACGGCGTCCTCGACGAACACGCCGTCAGGACAGTCGTCGGCCGGCGCCACCTCGAAGGTCTCCCAGCCGTGCTCGCGCAGCGTCCGCGCGTACCGCTCCCACTGCGCGAGCGCGAGAGCGGTGTCGACGGGCTCGCGCGTGAGATGGGTGACCAGCCCCTCGGCGAGGCGCGGGCTCGGACGGCGGATCAGGGCTTTCCTGCTGGGCACGGGCGGATCTCCAGGTCGGTGGGCACGGGGACACCGCCCATCATGAGAGGTTCCGCTCCTCGTGCGGAAGGACGCCGTCCATCATGACCCGCCGCGCGGGAGCGGGCGAAATGCCCGTCGGTACGGGCG
Source organism: Streptomyces sp. NPDC055025 (assembly GCF_053608565.1). Classification (NCBI taxonomy): domain Bacteria; kingdom Bacillati; phylum Actinomycetota; class Actinomycetes; order Kitasatosporales; family Streptomycetaceae; genus Streptomyces; species Streptomyces sp. NPDC055025. The sequence goes on along the minus strand of NZ_JBSGVS010000054.1, from coordinate 48,906 downwards.
CCCCCCACTGCCACCCGAGCTGCTCACATCCCCCGCGCCCGCCCCTGGTCCTGCCTCCGTTACCGGCCCGGAGCCCGCCCCGGAGCCCGCCTCAGATCCCGCCTCAGATACTCGGCGGTGAACGACGTCGGGTGCTCGGCCAGCAGCCGTGGCGTGCCCTCGAAGACGATCTCACCGCCGTGCTTGCCGCCGTCGGGACCGAGGTCGATCACCCAGTCGGCGCTCTTGACCACATCCATGTTGTGCTCGACGCAGATCACCGAGTTCCCCGCGTCGACCAGCCGGTCCAGCAGCGCGACAAGGGTGTCCACATCCGCCATGTGCAGTCCGGTGGTGGGCTCGTCCAGGATGTACACACTGCCCGTACGGTGCAGCTGAGTGGCGAGTTTGATGCGCTGCCGCTCCCCTCCGGAGAGCGAGCTGAGCGGCTGGCCGAGCGTCAGATAGGTGAGCCCGACGTCATTGAGCGTCCGCAGCTTCCGCCTCAGTGTCCTGTCCTCGAAGAACTCCATCGCCACCGCCGCCGTCATATCGAGTACGTCGACGATCGAGCGGCCCCTCACCCGGTGTCCGAGCACCTCGTCGTGGAAGCGCCGTCCCTCGCAGACATGACAGGTCGTCGTCACCGGATCCATGAAGGCCAGATCGGTGTAGATCAGCCCGCGCCCCGAGCACTCCGCGCACGCGCCGGAGGAGTTGAAGCTGAACAGCCCCGGCTGGACCCCGTTCTCCTTGGCGAAGATCTTCCGGATGGTGTCCATGATCCCGAGATAGGACGCCGGTGTGGAGCGGGACGAAGCGGTGATCGCGCCCTGGTCGATGACGATCGTCTCCGGGTACGCCGTGGTGAGGACACCGGAGACCAGACTCGACTTCCCGGAGCCCGCGACCCCGGTCACCGCCGTGAGCACCCCGGTCGGGAACCGTACGTCGACGCCCTTCAGATTGTGCAGGGCCGCCCCGGTCACCGGGAGCCAGCCGTCCGGCGTACGGAACGCTTCCTTCAGGGGGGTACGGCGGCGCAGACAGCGGCCGGTGAGCGTATCGGCCTCCTTGAGCAGTTCCACCGGTCCCTCGTACACCGCGTGGCCGCCCTCGGTACCCGCTCTCGGACCCATGTCGACCACATGGTCCGCGATCGCCATCACATCCGGGTCGTGCTCCACCACCAGCACCGTATTGCCCTTGTCGCGCAGCCGGATCAGCAGATCGTTCAGCCGGCCGACATCGCGCGGATGCAGTCCCACGCTCGGCTCGTCGAAGATGAAGGTGAGACCGGTCAGTGAACTCCCCAGATGGCGCACCACCTTGAGCCGCTGGCCCTCACCGCCCGAGAGTGTGCTGGTCTCCCGGTCCAGACTGAGATAGCCGAGCCCGATCCCCACCAGCCGCTCCAGCCGTTCCCGGGCGGCGGCCGCGAGCGGAGTGGCCACCGGATCGTCGATCCGGCCCAGCACCTCCACCAGATCGGTGACCTCCATCCTGGTGTAGTCGGCGATGTTCAGCCCGTCGATCCGGGTCGCGAGCGCGGCCTCGTTGAGCCTGGCTCCCCCGCAGGCCTCACAGAGCCGCTCCACGGTGAAGCGGGCCGCCGTCTCCCGGCGCTTCTCGGAGAGACCGGCGGTGTCACGCTTGAGGAAGAGCCGGGTGAAGCGGCTCACTATGCCCTCGAACTTCACATCCACGGAGCCGGACCTCAGCTCCAGACGGACCTTGAAGTCCCCGCCGTGCAGGAGCAGTTCACGCTCCTCGTCGGTGTACTCGCCGATCGGTCTGGACCGGTCGAAGTGGCCGGAGTCGGCGTACAGGCTCCACTCCCAGCTCCCCACCGAGAGTCCGGGCAGCAGCAGCGCTCCCTCGTCGAGCGACTTCGTCCAGTCGATCGCCCGGTCGATGTCGAGCCTGACCACCCGGCCCACACCGTCACAGACGGCGCACATCCCCGAGGGATCGTTGAAGGAGTACGCCGTCGCGGCGCCGGCGCTCGGCGTGCCATGGCGGGAGAACAGCACCCGGATCACCGAGTAGATATCGGTCATCGTGCCGACCGTGGAGCGCACATTGCCGCCGATCGGTTTCTGGTCCACGACCACCGCCACCGAGAGATCGTCGATCGAGTCGACCTGGGGGCGCTCGTACTTCGGCAGGAAGCTCCTGATGAACGAGGTGAACGTCTCGTTGAGCTGGCGCTGCGACTCCACGGCGACGGTGTCGAAGACGATCGACGACTTGCCGGACCCCGACACCCCGGTGAAGACCGTGATCCTTTCCTTGGGGATGGTGAGTGACACGTCCTGGAGATTGTTCTCACGGGCGCCCGTGATGACGATGTTCTGAGGCATGCCCCGACGCTAACCGGGAATCCTGACATCTTCCGTCGAGTTTTCCGGTCGCGCCGGGGCGATGGATTCCGGCAACCTCAGCGGTTCCGGCGGCTCGGGTCGCTCGGCCGGCCGGGCACCCGAACACGTCCTAGGAGTAAGGCAGTTCCGTCTCCAGCACCTCCTCGGCGCTGGTGTCCCGCAGCTCCCCGTCGAGCAGCAGCCAGCGCGTGATGCCGATCGACTCCAGGAACGGCAGGTCGTGGCTCGCCACGATCAGCGCGCCCTCGTACGACTCCAGCGCGGCGGTGAGTCTGCGCACGCTCGCCATGTCCAGATTGTTCGTCGGCTCGTCCAGCATGAGCAGCTGCGGGGCGGGCTCGGCGAGCAGCAGGGCGGCGAGCGAGGCACGGAACCGCTCTCCGCCGGAGAGCGTCCCGGCCGGCTGGTCGGCCCGCGCGCCCCGGAACAGAAAGCGCGCCAGCCGCGCCCTGATCAGGTTGTTCGTCGCGGCGGGCGCGAGGCGCGCCACGTTCTCCACCACGCTCAGCGAGTCGTCGAGCACATCGAGCCGCTGAGGCAGGAAGCGCACCGGCACCTGGGCGAACGCCTCACCGGAGACCGGCTCCAGCTCCCCGGCGACCGTACGCAGCAGTGTGGTCTTGCCCGCGCCGTTGCGCCCCACGAGCGCGATCCGCTCGGGGCCGTGGATCTCGAACCAGCCCCTGGCCTCGGCTCCATGGCGCATCCGCAGCTCGCGCAGGGTCAGTACGCTCCTGCCCGGATGGACCTTGGTGTACGGCAGCTCGATACGGACCTCGTCGTCGTCCCGTACCGCCTCCACCGCCTCGTCGAGACGCTCCTTCGCCTCGGCGAGCTTCTCGGCGTGCATGGTGCGGTGTCTGCCCGCGGACTCCTGGGCGGCCCGCTTGCGCAGATTCATCACAATGCGCGGCTCCCGCTTGCTGTCGTACATCCTCTGGCCGTAGCGCGCCCGCTTGGCCAACTTGACCTGGGCGTCCGCCAGTTCGCGCTTCTGCCGCTGTACGTCCGCCTCCGCGACCCGCACCATGCGCTCGGCCGCGTCCTGCTCCTGGGCCAGTGCCTCCTCGTACGCAGTGTAATTGCCGCCGTACCACTTCACCTCGCCCTCGTGCAGATCGGCGATCTGGTCCACGCGCTCCAGCAGTTCACGGTCATGGCTCACCACGACCAGCACCCCGGACCAGGACGCGACCGCCGCGTACAGCCGCCGCCGCGCGTGCAGATCGAGATTGTTCGTCGGCTCGTCCAGCAGCAGCACACCGGGCCTGGCCAGCAGCAGCGAGGCCAGCCGCAGCAGCACGCACTCGCCGCCCGACATCTCGCCGATGGTGCGATCGAGCCCGATCCCTCCGAGGCCGAGCTGGTCGAGGGTGGCGCGGGCGCGCTCCTCGACATCCCAGTCGTCGCCGACGGCGGTGAAGTGCTCCTCGCTCGCGTCGCCCGCCTCGATGGCGTGCAGCGCGGCGCGGGTCGCGGCGATACCGAGGGCCTCGTCCACCCGTAGCCCGGTGTCGAGCACCACGGTCTGCGGAAGGTAGCCGATGTCACCGGCGACCCTGATCTTCCCTTCGGACGGGGCCAGTTCGCCCGCGATGAGCTTCAACAGCGTTGATTTTCCTGATCCGTTGCGTCCGATCAGGCCGGTTCTGCCGGGGCCGACGGCGAGTTGGAAGCCGTCGAGGACGCTCGTCCCGTCGGGCCATCGGAAGGACAGGGCGGTGCAGGTGATATGGGCGGGGGAAGGTGACATACAGGTCTCCGGTCGCTGCGCGGTACCGCGAAGTACCGCGAGAGGGGCAGGGCAACGGATGGAGACACCGCGGAACAGGAGAGGTCCCGGTCGGGGGAGGACGGCTCGACGGCCGAGGTCACACACGAGAACGCACGGACGAATCCGGTGCGGCACGGTGTCTCAGGACCTCAGACGAGCAACGTCCTACTCCAATCGACGACAACAGGACGGCACCCACGGTAGGAAGCGGCCGAGGTGGGTGTCAAAGCGATTATCGGAGGTGGCCGGGCACGGCCCGGGGGGCGTCAGCAGGCGTCGCGCAGCAGCTCGGTCAGATCGTGGTCCAGATTCAGATGGAGATGCTCGCGGCCGACCGGGACGAGGTCCTCGGAGCGCTCCAGGAAGCGGCGCAGATCGGAGGTGCGCAGATGCACCATCGCGGTGCCCTCGGGAGCGTGGAACTCCACGACCGTACGGCCGTAACCGAAGGGCCGCACCCGGACATCACCGAGACCGACCGGCTCGTACATCCCCGTGGTCAGCAGCTCACGGGAGAACTCCCAGGTCACTTCGGTGCCCTCCAGCGTCGCGAGCGGCGGGAACGCCATGCGGACGGCGAAGGGGTCGGTCCGGTCGTAGCGGAGTGTCGCGGCGACGGTCTCGGTCCTGGGGGCGGACGCGACCAGTCGGGCCTGTACAGCCTGCTCGATGACGGGTGACATGACCTGATCCCCTTCGTCGGACCGCTGGTGGATCGGCGCGGTTCTCTCTCCTACAGAGAGGACGGCTGAGCGGCCCGATCAGTGCTCCGGAAGGTGGGTGACGTACGTCACCTGACGGCGCCGGTTGAACAGGGCCGTGCCGCATGCCCGGCTCCCGGGGGCGGACCCGGCCCTGGATCTACCGGCGGTAGGCGTCCAGCGCGGGAACCGTCCTCGTCGCGGTGAACTCCGTGATCCGGTACGCGCAGACGCCGCCGGCCGTGAAGGGATCGGCCGCCGTCAGCCGCTCGATCTCCGCGCGGTCGTCCCCGACGGCCAGGATCACCCCGCCGTCGGGCGGATTCTTACGGCCCGAGGCCAGGAAGACGCCGGACTCGTAACCGGTGTTCAGCCAGTCCATATGGGCGTCGCGCAGCGCGTCGACCTGGTTGAGGGGCGCGGTGTAGGTCAGTTCCAGTACGAACATGATCGCCAGATTAGCCAGCAGCCGCGTCAGGTCCGGACCGGGGCCGCGACAGATCCGGGCCAGAGTCGCCTCAGATCCGGGTCCGGGTCGCCTCAGATCCGGGTCCGGCCGCTGGACAGGCTCCGGACAAGGGGCCCATTAGGGTGTGATCACCATGACGGAGATCAGGACGCCTCGGGACGAGGCCGAGGCACGCGCCGTCCAGGACGAGCTGCGCGGGCGTGTCGTGCTCGACGAAGCGGGGCCGCCGGCCGGTACGGGACTGGTGACCGGTGTGGACGTGGCGTACGACGACGCGCGCGATGTCGTCGCCGCGGCGGCCGTCGTGCTCGACGCCGCCACGCTCGCCGTGGTGGACGAGGCGACGGCCGTCGGCCGGGTCACCTTCCCGTACGTCCCCGGCCTGCTGGCTTTCCGGGAGATCCCCACGGTCCTCGCCGCTCTCGACGCCCTCGGCTCCGACCCCGGCCTGGTCGTCTGCGACGGCTACGGTCTGGCCCATCCGCGCCGCTTCGGCCTCGCCGCACACCTCGGAGTGCTCACCGGACTGCCGGTGTTCGGAGTGGCGAAGAACCCCTTCACGTTCTCGTACGCACAGCCGGGCACCCGGCGCGGTGACTTCTCGCCGCTGCTGGCCGACGACGGCGAGGAGGTCGGCCGGGCGCTGCGCACCCAGCCGGACGTCAAGCCGGTGTTCGTCTCGGTCGGCCACCGTGTCGACCTCGACACCGCCTGCGCCCACACGCTGCGGCTGACCCCCGCGTACCGGCTTCCCGAGTCCACCCGCAGAGCGGACGCCCTCTGCCGCCGGGCGCTGCGCGAGGCCACGGCGTAGGCCGCCGCTCCCGGCCTTCCCCCGCTTCCCGCTCAGCCTTCCCTCCCCGCTCTTCGCTTTCCCGCTCCCCGCTCCCCGCTGCCCGCCTTCCCGGGCTCCGGCCCGCTCGGTGCCCGTCCGCGTGCCGTGCGGGCCGGAGCGCTGTAGAACGGGAGGGATCTCCAGGACGCGGCGGAAAACCAAGCGCTTGCTCGCTCGGGGGTTGTGCGGAGTGCGGCACCTTCTTAGCATCACTGCTGTTACATCAGTTGTGTCACAGTGCTGGGGGCAGGATGGCAACGACGGAGAACGGCCCGCTGACCGGGGTACGCGTGGTCGAGCTGGCCGGAATCGGGCCGGGGCCGTTCGCCGCCATGACCCTCGCGGACCTCGGCGCCGATGTCGTACGGATCGACCGTCCCGGCGGGGCCGGTCTCGGTATCGATTCGGCCCACGATCTGACCAACCGCAACAAACGCTCCGTGCTGATCGACCTCAAGACCGAGGACGGCGCCGCGCGCGTGCTCGATCTCGCCGAGCGCGCCGATGTGCTGATCGAGGGCTACCGCCCCGGTGTCGCCGAGCGCCTCGGTATCGGACCCGAGGAGTGTCTCGGCCGTAATCCGCGCCTGGTGTACGGACGGATGACCGGCTGGGGCCAGGAAGGCCCGCTCGCCGACCGCGCGGGGCACGACATCGGCTATATCGCGGTCAGCGGCGCCCTCTCCATGATCGGGAAGGCCGGTGAGCCGCCGGCCGTCCCGGCGAATCTGCTCGGTGACTACGCGGGCGGCGCCCTCTACCTCGTGATCGGAGTGCTCGCGGCGCTCCAGCACGCCCGCACTCCGGACGGTACGGGCCAGGTCGTTGACGCGGCGATCGTCGACGGGACCGCCCATCTCACCACCATGATCCACGCCATGATGGGCGCGGGCGGCTGGCAGGACCGGCGGGGAGCGAATCTGCTCGACGGCGGCAGCCCGTTCTACGGCTCGTACGAGACCGCCGACGGCGAGTACATGGCGGTCGGACCGCTGGAGCAGCGGTTCTACAACGAGTTCATCGAGTCGCTCGGGATCGCGGACGAGGTCCCCGCCCGTAAGGACTTCGGCCGCTGGGACGAGCTGCGGGACGCCGTCGCGGCCCGGTTCCGGACGAAGACACGCGCGGAGTGGACGGCGGTCTTCGAGGGGACCGACGCCTGTGTCGCCCCCGTGCTCTCACTGCGCGAGGCCCCCGCCCACCCCCATCTCGCGGCCCGTGGCACCTTCGTCGACCACGGGGGGCTCGTCCAGCCCGCGCCCGCGCCCCGTTTCTCCGTCACACCCGGCTCGGTGCGCCGTGGTCCCGCCAGGCCGGGCGCGGACACCGCCGAGATCGCCCGCGACTGGGGACTGCCGTCGCTCGCCGGGCCCTCGCCCGCCGAACCCCCGCTCACGGAGTCCTCCCTCACGGAGTCCTCTCTCGCCGAGTCCTCCGTCGCCGAGTCCTCGCCGCCCGCGCTCGCGAAGGAGGACAGTTGAACCGAGCGTTGAAGCCGAAGGGGATCGGCGACCGGGCGTCGCCCTCCTGAGCCCCGCCCCGAACCGACCGTGCGCCCCTCATCGCGCCCCTCATCTCAGCGAAAGGCAGTCGCCGTGAGTACCGAAGCGTTCGTCTACGACGCGATCCGCACCCCGCGCGGTCGCGGCAAGGCCAATGGCGCCCTGCACGGCACCAAGCCCATCGATCTCGTCGTCGGACTGATCCATGAGATGCGCCGACGGCTGCCCGGACTCGACCCGGAGGCGATCGACGACATCGTCCTCGGTGTGGTGAGCCCGCTCGGTGACCAGGGTTCGGACATCGCCCGGATCGCGGCGATCGCCGCCGGACTGCCCGACTCCGTTGCCGGCGTACAGGAGAACCGCTTCTGCGCCTCCGGGCTCGAAGCCGTCAATCTGGCCGCGGCCAAGATCCGCTCCGGCTGGGAGGATCTGGTCCTCGCGGGCGGCGTCGAGTCGATGTCGCGGGTGCCGATGGGTTCCGACGGCGGTGCCTGGGCCATGGACCCGATGACCAGCTTCGCGACCGGCTTCGCCCCGCAGGGCATCGGCGCCGACCTGATCGCCACCCTCGGCGGATTCAGCCGGCGCGATGTGGACGAGTTCGCGGCGCTCTCCCAGGAGCGGGCCGCCGCCGCGTGGAAGGAGGGCCGTTTCGACCGCTCGGTCGTTCCCGTCCTCGACCGCAACGGACTGACCGTCCTCGACCGCGACGAGCATCCGCGCCCCGGCACCACCGCCGACTCGCTCGCCGCGCTGAAGCCGTCGTTCGCCGCGATCGGCGAGGCGGGCGGATTCGACGCCGTCGTCCTCCAGAAGTACCACTGGGTCGAGAAGATCGACCATGTCCACCACGCGGGCAACTCCTCCGGCATCGTGGACGGCGCGGCCCTCGTCGCCATCGGCTCCCGGGAGACCGGCGAGCGCTACGGACTCACCCCGCGCGCCAGGATCGTCTCCGCCGCGGTCTCCGGCTCCGAGCCGACCATCATGCTGACCGGACCCGCGCCCGCGAGCCGCAAGGCCCTCGCCAAGGCCGGACTGACGATGGACGACATCGACCTGGTGGAGATCAACGAGGCCTTCGCGGCGGTCGTGCTGCGCTTCGTCGAGGAGATGGGGGTGCCGCTGGAGAAGGTCAATGTGAACGGCGGGGCGATCGCGCTCGGCCATCCGCTGGGGGCCACCGGCGCCATGATCCTCGGCACGCTCATCGACGAACTGGAGCGCAGGGACCAGCGGTACGGACTGGTCACGCTCTGTGTCGGCGGTGGCATGGGGGTCGCCACCGTGGTCGAACGCCTCTGACCGTTCCGCCGGCCCCGGCCGTCCCCGGGCCGGTGTGCCTGTCGCGGCGGTCCGTCCCGGTCCGTCGGTCTCTCCGCCCCAGCGCGCCCAGCCCGTCCGCCCGTCCGCCCTTCCGCCCCTGCGCCCTTCTGCCCGGCCCGTCCGCCTCTCCGCCCCCCTCTCCCCTCGTCCCCCGCCATGGATTACGGAGCAGCAGCATGAGCGAGTCCACCACCCCGGCGTCCTCGGCCATCCGCTGGGAACAGGACGGATCGGGCATCGTCACCCTCGTCCTGGACGACCCCCGCCGGTCCGCCAACACCATGAACGAGACCTTCCGGCACTCCCTCGCGGCGGTCGCCGAGCGCGCGGAGGCGGAGCGGGACGGCATCCGCGGCATCATCGTCACCTCCGCCAAGAAGACCTTCTTCGCGGGCGGCGACCTCAAGGACATGATCAAGCTCGGCCCGGCCGACGCCCAGCAGGTGTTCGACAGCGGCATGGGCGTCAAGCACGCCCTGCGGCGTCTCGAAACCCTGGGCAGGCCCATCGTCGCCGCCATCAACGGGGCCGCGCTGGGCGGTGGTTACGAGATCGCCCTCGCCTGCCACCACCGGATCGCCCTCGACGCGCCGGGATCGCGGATCGGGCTGCCCGAGGTCACGCTCGGACTGCTGCCGGCGGCCGGCGGGGTCACCCGTACCGTACGGCTGCTGGGCATCACGGACGCGCTGCTCAAGGTGCTCCTCCAGGGCACCCAGTACTCCCCGCGGCGCGCGCTGGAGGCCGGGCTCGTCCATGAGGTCGCCGCCACCACGGACGAGATGCTCGCGGCGGCCCGTGCCTTCATCGACGCCCACCCCGAGTCCGCGCAGCCCTGGGACGTCAAGGGCTACCGGATTCCCGGCGGTACGCCGTCGAGTCCACGCTTCGCCGCCAACCTGCCGGCGTTCCCCGCCAATCTGAAGAAGCAGCTCGCGGGCGCCCCTCTCCCGGCGCCGCGCGATATCCTCGCGGCGGCCGTCGAGGGCTCTCAGGTCGACTTCGAGACCGCGCAGACCGTGGAGGCCCGCTACTTCACCGAACTGGTCACCGGGCAGACCGCCAAGAACATGATCCAGGCGTTCTTCTTCGACCTCCAGGCCGTCAACTCGGGGGCCGGCCGGCCCCAGGGCATTCCACCGCGCGAGATCCGCAGGGTCGCGGTCCTCGGCGCGGGCATGATGGGCGCGGGCATCGCCTATTCCTGCGCGCGCGCCGGGCTCGATGTCGTCCTGAAGGACGTCTCGCAGGACGCCGCCGACCGGGGCAAGGCGTACTCCGAGAAGCTGCTCGCCAAGGCGCTCTCCCGCGGCCGTACGACCGAGGAGCGGCGCGACGAGCTGCTCGCCCGTATCACGCCGACCGCCGACCCCGCCGATCTCGCGGGCTGCGACGCCGTGATTGAGGCGGTCTTCGAGGATCCGGCGCTCAAGCACAAGGTGTTCCAGGAGATCCAGGACATCGTGGAGCCCGACGCGCTGCTCTGCTCCAACACCTCCACCCTGCCCATCACCCTGCTCGCCGAAGGTGTCTCCCGGCCCGCCGACTTCATCGGGCTGCACTTCTTCTCGCCGGTCGACAAGATGCCGCTGGTCGAGATCATCAGGGGGGAGCGGACGGGCGACGAAGCCCTCGCCCGCGCCTTCGATCTGGTGCGCGCGATCAAGAAGACCCCGATCGTCGTCAACGACTCGCGCGGCTTCTTCACCTCACGGGTGATCGGGCAGTTCATCAACGAGGGGGTCGCGATGGTTGGCGAGGGCATCGAGCCCGCGTCGGTCGAACAGGCCGCCGCGCAGGCCGGCTACCCCGCCAAGGTGCTCGCCCTGATGGACGAGCTGACGCTCACCCTGCCGCGGAAGATCCGCGACGAGAGCAGGCGCGCGGTGGAGGAGTCGGGGGGCACCTGGGCCGGACACCCGGCGGACGCGGTCGTCGACCGGATGGTGGACGAGTTCGGCCGTACGGGACGCGCGGGCGGCGCGGGCTTCTACGAGTACGACGCGGACGGCAGGCGCGTCAGGCTCTGGCCGGGGCTGCGGGAGCACTTCGGAAAGGCGGACGCGCGCGACGCGCGGGACCTCTTCCCCGACATGCGGGAGCGGATGCTCTTCTCCGAGGCGCTGGACTCGGTGCGCTGTCTGGAGGAGAACGTCCTCACATCGGTCGCCGACGCCAATATCGGCTCGATCATGGGCATCGGCTTCCCGGCCTGGACGGGTGGGGTGCTCCAGTACATCAATGGCTACGAGGGCGGGCTGCCCGGCTTCGTCACGCGCGCCCGTGAGCTGGCGGGGCGGTACGGCGAGCGGTTCGAACCGCCCGCGCTGCTGGTGGAGAAGGCCGAGAAGGGGGAGACGTTCAGCGACGCGTGAGGCCTTGGCCGGGCGCGGCCCGGCGCGGCGCGTCGGGCGAACCCGCCGGCGCGTCGGGCGAACGCGTCCGTCGCCCCTGCCGGGCGCCCCCGCCGGGCGAATCGGTCAGGCGGTCAGGCGCGTGCGGGCCGCTCGGACGGCGTACGGCGGTACCGCCGCGTACTCACTCCGCCTCCGCCTGGAACGCGGCCCGCAGCTCCTCCTTCAGCGACCGCTGGAACGCCGTGACCAGCGCCTGCACCACCAGCGGCTCCATATGCGCGGAGAGCGACCTCACCGCCGCGATCCGCTCCGGGCCGGACCCGTCGTGTCCGTACGCGGGTGACACCTCGTCCCGGAACATCCGGGTCAGCTCGCGTGCCGCCTCACGGGTGTGCTCCAGCAGGACCGTACGGGCCGCGAGGATCGTCTCCTGCGAGATCGGCACGTCGAGCAGTTCGACGCAGAGCCGCAGCAGCGCGGGGTCCAGCCGGTAGGTGTCCGGGCGGTCGGCGCGGGCCAGGGCGCCCATCGCGGCGAGCCGGTCGATGTCCTCCTCCGCCAGCGCCCGTCCCGCCCTGCTCTCCAGCTCCGTCCGGGTCGCGTCCTCGGGCGCGTCCGGCGCCCAGGAGGCGACCAGCGCCCGGTGGATCGCCAGATCGCGCGCGCTGAGACCGGGCGGCAACTGCTCCAGATAGCGTTCGATCGCGGCGAGTGTCATGCCCTGGCGCTGGAGCTCCTCGATCAGGGCCAGCCGGGAGAGATGCCCGGCCCCGTAGTGCCCGACCCTGCGCGGCCCGATGACCGGCGGCGGCAGGAGTCCCCGGGTGCTGTAGAACCGCACGGTGCGCACGGTGACGCCGGCCCGCGCGGCGAGCTCGTCGACCGTGAGCGTAGGCCTCTCGGTCTCGGTGGCCATGGCCCGCACCTCGCTTCCGGCTGGCAAGGGTCGACAGATCGACTCGGTGGAACCCAGTGGAACAGTATTGCTGTGCCATCACCGTTGTGAAAGTGGCGGCCCGGGGAGAAAACCGCGGGGGTGGGTGTCAGTGCCCGCTCGTACGGTGGTGCCATGTCGGAGATCGGATACGTACGGGGGGACGCCACCGCCCCACAGGGCGAGGGCGTCAAGCTGATCACGCACGTCTGCAACGATCTGGGCGGCTGGGGCAAGGGCTTCGTCCTGGCCCTCTCCCGCCGCTGGCCCGAGCCCGAAGCGGCCTACCGCCGCTGGCACAGGGAGCGGGCCGGGAATGACTTCGGCCTGGGTGCTGTGCAGTATGTCCAGGTCGGCCCGTATCTCTGGGTGGCCAACATGATCGGACAGCGGGGCACCAGGAGGGGCGGTAAGGGGGTGCCCGTGCGGTACGACGCGATCGACAGGGCCCTTGCCTCCGTGGCGGAGCGCGCGGCCGAGCTGGACGCATCGGTCCATATGCCCCGTATCGGCTGCGGCCTCGCGGGCGGCGAGTGGTCCGTGGTCGAGCCGCTGATAGCGGAGCGTCTGCTGACCCGGGGCATAGCGGTGACGGTGTACGACATCGATGGGTCTTAGGTCTGTCTCGCCTTGCGCGTGAGGCGACGAGAACCCCGTCCGGTCGGTCGGTCGGTCGGGTCGTGGGACCCGGTGGACCGGACGGGGTTCGGGGTCAGAACTGCTCGACGAAGTACGGGCTGATCGTCATCCACCCGTTGCCCCGGGCGCCGTTGAGGCGGCCGGAGGAGTTCTTGCCCAGGGTGTACCAGGAGTCCACGTAGTCGGGGTCGTTGGTCCACCAGGACGCGGGGATGGCGTCGAGGATGGCGTTCACGAGGGGGATGTAGGCGCCCTGGTCGGTGATGGTGAGCAGGATGTCCGCGATGGCCTTGGCCAGGGCCTGGTAGTTGGTGTCGCCGTCGTCCTCCATCATCACGACATCGGCGAGGTTGTACTTGTAGGACGACCAGTTGACAAGGATCTGGTTCGGGTAATAGGTGGTCCCGTCGTTGTCCAGATACGGCATGGTCACCGTGTCGACCCGGACCTTGCCGTCGAATCCGAAGCCGCTGACGATCGAGAAGATCTCGGCGTCGCCGGAGATCCAGGGCTCCTCGTCGCTCGACAGATAGACGGCGTCGAGACGGGAGGTCCAGAAGCCGGCCGCGGCGGCGCGGTTCCCCGAGGCCCGGGAGCCCTCGGAGGTCCGGGAGCCCTCGGAGTCCTCGGAGACCTCGGCCGAGGACAGGCCGTGCTTGGCGAGTTCCTTGTCGACGACGCCCAGGCCCGCCGCCATGGCCTTGGTGACGTCGATGTCGACGACATAGACGGGCCGGTCCGGGGTCTTCCGCGCGTCCAGTGTGTGCGCCCGGCCCCGGCTGTCGTAGGCGGTGATCGTCTCGGCGTCGTCATCGGTGGTGGCGGCGGCGACCAGCGGGACCGTTCCCGCCGTCAGCGCGCCGCGCATGGAGTCGGCGGCCAGGCGCAGCCGCAGCAGTGAACCGGTGTCGGCGCTCAGCCCCTTGGCGGCGGCGATGCGCTGGTCGCCTTTGGCGACCGTGGACTTGAGGGCCTGTCCGGCCTTCGCCGTGGCCCGGTCGGTCAGCGCGCGCAGATCGACCTGGTCCGAGGCGAGGGCCGCCGAGCGTATCTGCGCCCGCCATCTCTGGTCGTCGAGCGAGGTGGCGATGGCACGGGCGGTCCGGTCCTCCACCAGACCGACCGCCGAGACCGGCGCGGCGCCGGACGGACTCGGCTGCGAGGCGCCCGCCGTCGGGGACACCACGCCCTGGAGGGCGGCGACGGTGACGGCGGAGAGAGCGAGAGCGGTGGCATGGCGGCGCGTGAAACGCGTGCTCAAGGGTTCCTCCTGGAGGCGTGCCGCGTCCGCCTGCGGCGGGGCGGCGGTTGGGGGGAAGCGTTCAGGACGGAGCCGGATCTATGCGGGTAGATTCCGCTGGGAAAAGCATGTCCGTAGCATGCCAATAACGCAAGGACTCCCCGCCTCGCAGTCCATAACCGTCAAGCGGTCGGGCCGGATTGCGCCGCCCTGGCCGCGTACCCCGGGAGGGAGAGTTTTCCTTGGCTTCGCCCCTTGGCCGCATCCTTTGGCTCGCTCCCCTTGGCTTCGGGTGCCGACGGGAGAGCCGTCTGAGAGCGCTCTCGCAAGAGGTCGGGGAGCGTGTCCCGGTGCCCCGCGCTTCGTCAAGACTCGAACGCACGACGGCTGCCGATCTCCGGTGAACTGCCGTCTATGTCAGATGTATTGACACTTCTGTTTCAGGAGTTTTACGTTTCATGGCATCTGAGAGCGCTCTCGGACGCCCTTTCCCCCCATGTCTTCGAGGTGCCGTCCATGTCCGTCTCCCGTGCCAGACCCGTCTCCGCGCTGGTCCTGGTCACCGCCCTGGCCGCTATCGGCCTGGGCCCCGCCGCCGGCCCGGCGATGGCCGCCAACGTCCCCGTGGGTGCGGGGAGTTACTCGGACACCCGCCCCGCCGGCACAGCGGGCCCCACGACCAACACCGGCACCCCGGTCACCCCCAAGGTGACCGAGGCCGCCAGGAACAAGCCCGTGCCCACGAACGACTGGTGGTCGTCGCTGGCCTTCCAGCGCTACGGCGACAACCCGTACTCCACCCCGATGTACGGCCACCCGCTCACCTACCAGGCGACCGCGGGCGGTCTCCAGGTCGGCTATCCGACCACCCCGACGGTCAGCGGCGACGGCCGTCAGTACGAGTACGCGCACAAGGCCGATCTCACACTCGGTCTGACCGGGCTCAACTCACCGGACACCAAGGCCGACAACTGGTCGGACTGGACCGTCACCCCGTACTGGTCGGACGGCGCCCGCACCCTGCGGACCACCATCGGCCACGGCCTGCCCTTCGTCTACGCCAAGGGCACCGGCGGCGACGCCAGGATCACCACCGCCGCCGCGCCCCAGGTCTTCGCCGACCAGGGCAATGTCCTCGGCATCACCGTCGCGGGACACCACTACGCCCTGTTCGCGCCGACCGGCAGCGACTGGTCCATAGCGGGATCCACGCTCACGGCCGGACTCGGCGGGCGTGACTACTTCTCCCTCGCGGTCCTGCCCTCCACGGACGCGCTGGCCACCTACCGGAAGTACGCGTACAGCTTCGTCACCGGCTCGAAGGTGAGCTGGAGCGCGGGCGCCGGCACGGTCAGGGCGACCTACAGCCTCACCACCGCACCGCAGGAGGGCACCGAGACCGGTACGCTCCAGGCCCTCTACCGGCACCAGTGGCTCTACACGACCGACGCGCTCACCCCGTACACCTATGTCTCCTCGCGCGGCACGATGAAGGTCCGTGAGGGCACCTCCTTCACCACCAGCCAGCAGTCGGCGGGGGTGCTGCCCGCCCTGCCGAAGGCCGGCGGGGTCGACCAGGCACGGCTCAGGGGCCATCTGAACGAGGTGGCGAACGCGGCCGATCCGTTCTCCGGCGCGGTCGACACCTACTGGACCGGCAAGGCGCTGGGCAAGCTCGCCCAACTGGTGCCCATCGCCGAGCAGATCGGTGAGACCGCCACCCGCGACAAGCTGGTCGGACTGCTCAAGGGCCGGCTGGAGCAGTGGTTCACGGCGGGCGGCGCGAACGAGTTCTCGTACGACAGGAACTGGAAGACGCTGACCGGCTACCCCGCCTCCTACGGCAGCGACACGGAACTCAACGACCACCACTTCCACTACAGCTACTACGTCTACGCGGCGGCGATCGTCGCCCAGTACGACCGGGCGTGGGCCGCCGACTCCGCCTGGGGCGGCATGGTGAAGACGCTCGTGCGCGACGCGGCCAACCCCAGCCGCGACGACACCGCCTTCCCCTTCCTGCGCGGCTTCGACATCTACGCGGGACACAGCTGGGCCTCGGGGCACCAGGGCTTCGCCGCGGGCAACAACCAGGAGTCGTCGTCCGAGTCCACCAACCTCAGTGCCGCACTGATCCTGTGGGGCTCCGCGACCGGTGACACCCAGCTGCGCGACCTCGGCAGCTACCTGCTGACCACCGAGTCCGAGGCGATCGGCCAGTACTGGTTCGACGCCGACCAGGCGGTCTTCCCGTCCTCCTTCGGGCACGACACGGTCGGCATGGTGTGGGGCAGCGGTGGCGCGTACTCCACCTGGTGGACCGCCAATCCGGAGGAGATCCACGGCATCAACGCCCTCCCGCTGACCGGTGGTTCGCTCCATCTCAGCCGCGAGAAGGACGCGATCAGGCGCAATCTGGCGGAGATGACGCGGGAGAACGGCGGTCCCGCCGTCGAATGGCGGGACATCCTCTGGGAGTTCGAGGCCCTCGCCGATCCGGCGGCGGCCAAGGCCAAATGGGACGCGGGCAACGCGGGCTACACACCCGAGGCGGGCGAGTCCAGGGCTCATACGTACCACTGGATCACCACACTGGACTCGCTGGGCGCTCCCGACGCGACCGTGACCGGATCGATCCCGACCTCCGCCGTCTTCACCAAGGGCGGGGTACGGACGTACGCGGCGCACAACTTCGACTCGGTGGCGCGTACGGTCACCTTCTCGGACGGCAGGACGCTGAACGTACCGGCGCGTTCGACAGCGACCGGATAGGCACCGGGCAGGGGCCACCGCGGCCGTGCACGGCCCGCAGGACACGGCCCGCAAGGCACTGCTCACCAGGCACGGCCCACGACGGACGGCGGGGCTCGGCTCAGGCCGAGGCCCGCCGTACCAGTGTGGTCGGAGTGATCACCGAGGCCGGCGCCGAGGCACCCTCGCGGTCCCGGTCCAGACCGCGCAGCAGCAGCCGCGCCATCAGCCGGCCCTGCCCCTCTATGTCCTGCTGAACGGTGGTCAGCGGCGGGTCGGTGGCCTCCGCGACCGAGTCCATGTCGTCGAAGCCGACCAGCGCCACATCGTCGGGCACCGTACGGCCCCGCTCCTTGAGCACCCGCAGCGCGCCCGAGGCCATCAGATCGTTGGCGGCGAACACCGCGTCCAGATCGGGGAACCGCTCCAGCAGTTCCGCCATCGCGCGCGCCCCGCTCTCCTCGGTGAACGTCCCCTCGGCGATCAGCCCGGCATCCGCGTCCAGCATCACATCGCGGTAGCCGTCGAGCCGGTCGGTGGCCGAGGTCTGGTCACGCGGGCCCGCGATATGCGCGATCCGCCGTCGGCCCAGATCCCGCAGATACCGCACGGCCGCGCGGGCGCCGCCGCGGTTGTCCGCGTCCACATACGGCACGGCCTGGTGGTCCTGGGCCGCCGTCCAGCTCGGCCGGCCTCCGTAGACCGTCGGCACCCCGGACCGCCGGGTGATCTCGGGGATCGGATCGTCGGTGTGCAGGGAGAAGGCGAGCGCGCCGTCGACATGGCCGCCCGCCAGATAGCGGGCGATCCGGTCGTAGTCACCGGGACCTTCGAGCAGGAGCAGTACCAGCTGGGTGTCGCGCGCGGTCAGTTCCTTGCTGATACCGCGGATCTGCTGGGAGAAGAACGGATCGGAGAAGATCCGGATCTCCGGCTCGGCGATGATCACGGCGACGGCGCCGGTGCGCCGGGTGACCAGGGTGCGGGCCGCGTGGTTCGGTACGTATCCCAGCTCGTCGACCGCCCGGCGCACCTTGTCGACCAGCGGCTGCCGTACCCCCGCACCGCCGTTGACGACCCGCGAGGCCGTGGCCCGGGAGACGCCGGCGCGCGCGGCGACAGCTTCCAGAGTGGGACGGAACCCAGGGGACGGCTCGGGCAAGGCGTGCGCTCCTCGTCGGGGACGGATACGGCTGACGGCGCCGGTACGGGTACGGGCGGGCGTCGGGACCTGACGGACGTGCGGGCACGGCCGGACGACAGGACCGATACGGCGGTACCGTACGGCAGCGCCGCATACAGGGGCGAGACGGGCTGCCGCACCACTACACCCTAACCGCTGCGGCGCTGTGGATGAGAGCGCTTCCAAAGCGTCTCATCAGGGGAGTCCCGGCAATCCTGTCACCCGGGAGGGGCACGCCCACGCTCCCGCGTCCCAGCGGCGGGCCGTCGCCGACGCCGTACGGCGGCCGCGCGCCCGACACCCGTACACGCGCGCGGCCGACACTTCGTATACAGGCCTGTGCCTCTCGCGGCCCGCCGACTGCCCTCTTTTGCACGGGAGTTCACCGGGGTACCTTCCGCCCCATGGAGATCCGTGCGCGGCGAGCCCGCTGGTCGTACAGAACCCTGGTCGCGGCGGTCTCCGCCGCTCTCATGGGGGTGCTGCTCACTCCTGCGGGAGCACTGGGCGCGCAGCCCACCGCGGGGCCGGGCGGACCGCGGGTGAAGGAGAGCCAACCGGTCTACTCCTACGACGACGCCATCCGGGAGTCCATCTGGGTGGACACCGGGATCGACGGTGACGGGAACGGCGGGACCGACCGGGTCGCCGTCGATGTGATCCGCCCGAGCGAGCCGGCCGAGCGGGGCCGCCGGGTGCCCGTGATCATGGACGCGAGCCCCTACTACTCCTGCTGCGGACGGGGCAACGAGAGCCGGCGCAAGACCTATGACGCGGACGGGAACCCCCTCGGCTTCCCCCTGTACTACGACAACTACTTCGTACCGCGCGGCTATGCCTTCGTCGCCGTCGATCTCGCGGGCACCAACCGCTCCGACGGCTGTGTCGATGTCGGCGGGCGCTCCGACATCCAGTCGGCCAAGGCCGTGGTCGACTGGCTGAACGGCCGCGCCCGCGGCTACGCCACCCGCACCGGCACCGAGCGCGTACGCGCCGACTGGACCACCGGCGCCACCGGCATGATCGGCAAGAGCTACGACGGCACCATCGCCAACGGGGTCGCCGCCACCGGGGTCGAGGGGCTGGAGACCATCGTCCCGATCAGCGCGATCTCCTCCTGGTACGACTACTACTTCCAGCAGGGCGCCCCCCTCTACGACTCGGGCCCCGATTGGCTCTCCGACTATGTGGAGAGCCCCGAGGCCCGGACCCGCTGCCAGGCGGTGCAGCGACGGCTGATCGACGAGGCGCCGCGCACCGGCGACCGGACCGGTCTCTGGGACGAGCGCGACTACGCGCGGAACGCGAAGAAGGTCCGGGCCAGCGTCTTCGCCGTCCATGGCGCCCAGGACCTCAACGTCCGTGCCAAGCACCTCGGCCAGTGGTGGGACGCGCTCGCCGACGCGGGCGTGGAGCGCAAGATCTGGCTCTCCCAGACCGGCCATGTCGACCCGTTCGACTTCCGCCGTGCCACCTGGGTCACCACCCTGCACCGCTGGTTCGACCACTATCTCCTCGGCTACGAGAACGGCATCGACCGCGAGCCCATGGCGGACATCGAGCGCGCCCCCGACCAGTGGTCCACCGACCGGGTCTGGCCGCCGCGCACCACCGCGACCACCTCGCTGCGTCCCGGTGCGGGCGATGTCGCCGGGGTCGGCACCCTGGGCCGTACGCCCGCGCGGCCCGGCACCACCGAGACCTTCACCGACGACCCGGGACGGAGCGAGACCGACTGGGCCGCCGAGATCGATCTGCCGACCGCGGCCAAGTCCGGCTTCATCACCCGGCCCCTCAGCCGTGATCTGCGGCTGTCCGGCTCCGGTACGGTCACCGTGACCGCCACCCCGTCCACCTCGACGGCCCATCTCTCGGCGGTCCTCGTCGACATCGGCCCCGACACGATCCGGGACTACGCCGCGTCCGGCGAAGGCATCAGGACGCTGACCGAGCGCACCTGCTGGGGTCCGAGCACCACCGCCGACAGCTCCTGCTACCGGGAGACGGAGGCCAGGACGGCCGAGGTCGGCCAGACGGTCTTCAGCCGGGGCTGGGCCGATCTCGGCACCTACGCGTCGGCCGGCCACGGCCGCCCGCTCACACCCGGCAGGCCGTACACCCTCACCGTCGAGCTCGCCGCGACCGACCATGTCGTCCCCGCCGGACACCGGCTCGCCCTGATCATCGCCGGTACCGACCAGGACCTCATCGACCCGCCGTCCACCACCCCCACCCTCACCCTCGATCTGGCCAGGACCAGCGCCGGACTGCCGCTCGTCGGCGGCGCGGCGGCCTTCGCCCGCGCCACCACCGGCGCCGTCCCGCCGTACAGCGCACCCCGTGAGTCCCGTCACCACGGCGTGGCCGAGCCGCGCCGGACCCCTCCGATCCCGGGAGACAGCAGCCGATGACCCGACCACGCGCCACCACGTCCCGTATACGCGGACTCGCTCTGGCGATCACCGCCACGGCCCTCGTCACCTCGCTGGCCGCCGTCCCCGCCCAGGCCACCACCTCGCCCGCCCCGCCGCGCACCGAATTCGAGACGAACGGCGGCGCCGACTGGACCAGCCAGCCGCAGGAGCAGCGGTTCCTGAAGGCCGTCGACCGGGGGAGCGAGCGCGCCACGCTCACCACCATCGGCACGACCGAGCAGGACCGTCCGGTCCAGCTCGTCCGGATCGGCGCCCGGCACACGGCCACCACCGTGCTGCTCGTATGCAGCCAGCACGGTGACGAACCGTCAGGCCGCGAGGCGTGTCTGACCACGGTCCGTGATCTCGCCTACACCGAGGACCGCGACACCCTGCGCTTCCTGGCCCGTACGAGCGTGCTCGTCGTCCCCACCGCCAACCCGGACGGACGGGCCGCCGACACCCGGGGCAACTCCGACGGCGTCGACATCAACCGCGACCACATCGCGCTCAAGACGGCCGAGGGCCGTGCCCTGGCCGCCCTCATCCGTGACCAGCGGCCCGATGTCATCTACGACCTGCACGAGTACGGCGCCACCCCGCCGTACTACGACAAGGACCTGTTCGACCTCTGGCCGCGCAATCTCAACACCGCGACCGCCGTCCACGACGAGTCAAAGGCGCTCTCCGAGCGGTATGTACGGCCCGCCGCCCGCGCGGCCGGCCACACCATCGGCACCTACGGGATCTGGACCGACCCGGTGACCGACGAGCCCATCCGGCAGACCGCAGGTGACGGCCAGGAGCGCATCCTGCGCAACGCGGCGGGTGTCAAACACTCGCTCGGACTGCTCATCGAGAGCCGGGTCAACGCGCTCACCGAAGCCGAGGAGGCCGACCCCGCGCTGAACCACCGCCGCCGGGTGGCCAGCCAGCTCGACTCCCTGGAAGGGCTGTTCACCTTCACCGACGAGCGCAGGGGAGCGATCGTGAGCGCCACGGCCACCGCGCGGCTGGCCGGACTCAAGGACCGCGGCCCGGTCTATCTCGGCGGCGCCGACAACGAACCCGCGGCCCCCGAGCAGATCATCCAGAACCCGCCGTGCGGCTACCGCCTCGACGCGGCGCAGTACGCCGACGTCAAGGACGAACTGGCCCTCCACGGGGTGCTGTCGCTGCCGCTCGGCAAGGGCGCGTTCGTACCGCTCCGCCAGTCGCAGCGGAATCTGGTCCCGCTGCTCCTCGACGAACGCGCGGCGTACCACCTGACCGCGGCGGTACCCGGCGACTGCTGATCAGGAGTCCAGCGCCAGCCGGGCCGCGTCCCGCGCGCAGCCCCAGGCCACGGTGACCCCCGCGCCGCCGTGTCCGTAGTTGTGCACCAACCGCGCGCCCCCGGGCAGGGTCACGGCCTCCAGCCGGACCCGGGGGCGCGCGGGCCGCAGCCCCACCCGGTGCTCCAGTACCCGCGCTCCGGCCAGCGCGGGGTGGATCCGGGCACAGCGCGCGACGATCGCCTCGGCCTCGGCCGGGTCGGGGCGCAGATCCCAGGAGTGCTCCGTCGCCGTACCGCCGAGCAGCACCCCGTACGGCTGGGGCATCACATACGTCATATCGGCGGAGCCGGGGAGGGACGCCACGAACCACTCGTCGATCCCCGGGTTCTCCACGACCACCACCTGCCCGCGCACCGGATACAGCGACGCGTCCGCCATCAGCACCCGGGCACCGATCCCGGTGCAGTCCACCACCACGGGCGCCAGCTCCGCCGGTTCCTCGAAGCCCGTGACCGTGCGCCGCTCCACCGTGCCGCCCGCCGCGCGCAGCCGTTCCTTCAGATAGCGCAGATGGACGGGCATGTCGATCAGCGGGACAGTGGCCCGCAGCGCCTGGCCGAAGCCGGCCGGCAGTTCCTCCCCACGGGCCTCACGCAGTCCGGGGACCCGGGCGGCCCAGCTCCCCAGATCCGTCATCGGGGTGTCCGTCATCAGCCCGGGGACGATACGCACCCCGGTCTCGTCCGGCCGCCGCGCGAGCTGTTCGTACTGGTTCAGCGACCGCTCCAGCCAGGCGCCCACCTCGGCCTCGGGCTCGATGCGATAGGGCCAGAACAGCGCTCCCGCCACCGCCGATGTGGTGCGCCCCAGCGGATCGCGGGTCCACAGCCCGACCCGGTGACCGTCCTCCGCGAGCACCACCGCCGTCGTCAGACCGATGACTCCACCGCCGACCACCAGTACATCCCTCTTACCGCCGTCCATGTCCGGACCGTAGCGGAATCCGGCCTACAGGCCCATATTCCGGTGGACGGACGGGTCGCTCGTCCGCGATCCTTCTCCCCGGCACCCCGGCACCCCCCACCCAGCACCTCGTTAGGATCAGCGGTCTGATGACTGCCACGCTCGTAGCCAAGGATCTCGCCGCCGGACACGGCGACCGCTCGCTCTTCTCCGGACTCGACCTCGTGGTCGCACCCGGCGATGTGATCGGACTCGTGGGCGCCAACGGTGCCGGAAAGTCCACCCTGCTCCGGTTGCTCGCCGGACTCGACACGCCCGAGGACGGGGCGATCAGGCTCTCCCCGCCCACCGCCGCGGTCGGTCATCTCCCCCAGGAGCCGGAGCGGCGCGCGGGCGAGACCGTACGGGCCTTTCTCGGCCGCCGTACGGGAGTCACCGCCGCGCAGACCGCGCTCGACGAGGCCACCCAGGCGCTCGTCGACGGCGCACCCGGCGCCGACGACGCGTACGCCATCGGGCTGGAGCGCTGGCTGAGCCTCGGCGGCGCCGATCTGGACGAGCGGGCCGAGGAGACCGCCGCCTCGCTCGGCCTCACCGTCGGACTCGACCAGCCGATGACCACCCTCTCGGGCGGCCAGGCGGCCCGCGCGAGCCTCGCCTCGCTCCTGCTCTCGCGGTACGACATCTTCCTGCTGGACGAGCCGACCAACGACCTCGACCTCGAAGGCCTGGAGCGGCTGGAGGGATTCGTGACCGGTCTGCGCGCCGGTACGGTCGTCGTCAGCCACGACCGCGAGTTCCTCGTGCGCACCGTGACCAAGGTCCTGGAACTCGACCTGGCCCAGCAGAAGATCACCCTCTTCGGCGGCGGTTACGAGGCCTATCTGGAGGAGCGGGAGACCGCGCGGCGCCATGCCCGTGAGGAGTTCGACGAGTACGCGGAGAAGAAGGCGTCCCTGGAGACACGGGCGCATACCCAGCGCGCCTGGATGGAGAAGGGCGTCAGGAACGCCCGGCGCAAGGCGACCGACAACGACAAGATCGGCCGTAAGCTCCGCGCCGAGTCGAGCGAGCAGCAGGCGGCCAAGGTGCGCCAGACACAGCGGCTGATCGAGCGCCTCGACACGGTCGAGGAGCCCCGCAAGGAGTGGGAGCTGCGGATGGAGATCGCCTCCGCGGACCGCTCGGGCGCGGTCGTCGCGGTGCTGCGCGCCGCCGAGGTCAAGCGTGGCGACTTCCAGTTCGGTCCTGTCACCCTTCAGATCGACCGGGCCGACCGGATCGCCATCACCGGGCCCAACGGTTCGGGCAAATCCACTCTGCTCGCCGCCCTGCTGGGCCGTCTCCCGCTGGACGCGGGCCATGCCTCGCTCGGTTCGGGCGTGGTCGTGGGCGAGGTCGACCAGGCACGCGCCCTCTTCCACGGCCCGGAGACACTGCTGGACGCGTTCCGCCCGGCCGTCCCCGACACCGAACCGGCCGAGATCCGTACACTGCTCGCCAAATTCGGGCTGAAGTCGGACCATCTGCTGCGCCCCGCGACCACCCTCTCCCCGGGCGAACGCACCCGCGCCGCACTGGCGCTCCTCCAGGGCCGGGGCGTCAATCTCCTCGTCCTGGACGAGCCGACGAACCATCTCGACCTGCCGGCGATCGAGCAGCTCGAATCCGCGCTGGACTCCTACGACGGCACCCTGCTCCTGGTCACCCACGACCGCCGCATGCTGAACGCGATCCGCACGACACGTCGCCTGGATGTGGCGGCGGGCCAGGTGACCGAGAGCTGAGGGCGAGCGCTCCGGCCACCGCCCCGCGTCCAGGCGTCCGGCGCGTCCGCGGGCGCGGAGCGGGCCTGGTCCTCGCCACACGCCCGCATCACGCCCCGGACCCGCGCCACGCCCCGGACCGGCCGCCCCCTCGCGGGGCGGCGCGCTCCACGCGAGAGGGGAACCTCAGCCGCGCCGACCGCCTCCGCGGCCCCCGCTCCCGCCCTTCGGATCCGTGAGCCCAGCACGCCGCAACGCGTCCGCCATCGCGCTGTTCGCCGGAGGCGGCGCCGACGCCTGGCGCCCGCCGCCCCGCTCACCGCCGCCCCGGCCGCCCGCACCGCGCCGCTGCTGCGGCGGACGTCCGCCCCCGCCCGTCCCGCCCGACCGCTCGCGCTCCGGCTTCGCCCCCACCTCGTCGTCCAGGCGCAGTGTCAGGGAGATGCGCTTGCGCGGGACGTCGACCTCCATCACCTTCACCTTGACCACATCGCCGGGCTTCACCACTTCCCGGGGATCCTTCACAAAGTTCCTCGACATGGCGGAGACATGGACCAGTCCGTCCTGGTGCACACCGATGTCGACGAAGGCGCCGAACGCCGCGACATTCGTCACGACCCCCTCCAGCACCATCCCCGACGCCAGATCCCCGATCTTCTCCACGCCGTCCTTGAACGTCGCGGTCTTGAACGCCGGACGCGGGTCCCGCCCTGGCTTCTCCAGCTCACGCAGGATGTCCGTCACGGTCGGCAGTCCGAAGGACTCGTTCACGAAATCGGCCGGCTTCAGCGAGCGCAGCAGCGGCGCGTTCCCGATGAGCGAGGCGACCTCGCCGCCGTTCGTCCCCACCATCGACCGCACGACCGGATACGCCTCGGGGTGGACGCTCGACGCGTCCAGCGGGTCGTCACCGTCACGGATACGGAGGAAGCCCGCGCACTGTTCGTACGCCTTCGGGCCGAGCCGCGGCACATCCTTGAGCGCCCGCCGGGACCGGAAGGGGCCATGGGTGTCGCGGTGGGCGACGATGTTCTCCGCGAGTCCCGTCCCGATGCCCGAGACCCGTGAGAGCAGTGGCGTCGACGCGGTGTTCACATCGACACCCACGCCGTTCACACAGTCCTCGACGACCGTGTCCAGCGAGCGGGAGAGCTTCACCTCGGACAGATCGTGCTGATACTGGCCGACACCGATCGACTTGGGGTCGATCTTCACCAGCTCGGCGAGCGGGTCCTGGAGCCGGCGCGCGATCGAGACGGCGCCGCGGATCGACACATCGAGACCGGGCAGCTCCTGCGAGGCGAACGCCGAGGCCGAGTACACCGAGGCGCCCGCCTCGGACACCATGACCTTCGTGAGCTTCAGCTCCGGGTGCTTCGCGCACAGCTCACCGGCCAGCTTGTCGGTCTCCCGGGACGCCGTGCCGTTGCCGATGGCGATCAGATCGACCGCGTGGGCCTTGGCGAGCCGCGCCAGCGTCGCGAGCGACTCGTCCCACCGGTTCGCGGGGACATGGGGATAGATCGTGTCGGTGGCGACGACCTTGCCCGTCGCGTCGACCACGGCCACCTTCACGCCCGTACGGAACCCGGGGTCGAGCCCCAGCGTCGCGCGCGTGCCGGCCGGCGCGGCCAGCAGCAGATCGCGCAGATTCGCGGCGAACACCCGCACCGCCTCGTCCTCGGCGGCCGTCCGCAGCCGCAGCCGCAGATCCATTCCGAGATGCACCAGGATCCGGGTGCGCCACGCCCACCGCACCGTGTCCGCGAGCCACTTGTCACCGGGCCTGCCGCGGTCGGCGACCTCGAAGCGCCGCGCGATCATGTTCTCGTACATCGTCGGGCCGGGCCGCTCCGAGGACTCGGACGGGTCCTCCGGCTCCAGCACCAGATCGAGGACATCCTCCTTCTCGCCCCGGAACATGGCCAGCACCCGGTGCGAGGGCAGCTCGGGGAACGGCTCGGCGAAGTCGAAGTAGTCGGCGAACTTGGCGCCCGGTCCCTCCTTGCTGTCGTCCTTGCCGTCCCGGACCTTCGAGACGAGCCGGCCCCGCGTCCACATCCGCTCCCGCAGCTCGCCGATGAGATCGGCGTCCTCGGAGAACCGCTCGGTGAGGATGGAGCGCGCGCCCTCCAGCGCGGCGGCGGGGTCCGCCACGCCCTTGTCCGCGTCGACGAACGCCGCGGCGGCGGCCAGTGGCTCCACCGACGGATCCTTCAACAGCCCCTCGGCGAGCGGTTCGAGACCCGCCTCACGGGCGATCTGCGCCTTCGTGCGCCGCTTCGGCTTGAACGGCAGATAGATGTCCTCCAGGCGCGCCTTGGTGTCGGCGGCCCGGATCCGCGCCTCCAGGGCATCGTCGAGCTTGCCCTGCTCGCGCACGGAGTCCAGGATCGCGCTCCGCCGCTCCTCCAGCTCCCGCAGATAGCGCAGCCGCTCCTCCAGGGTGCGTAGCTGCGCGTCGTCGAGCATCTCGGTCGCTTCCTTGCGGTAGCGCGCGATGAACGGCACCGTCGATCCGCCGTCGAGCAGCTCGACGGCCGCCTTCACCTGCCGCTCCCGTACGCCGAGTTCCTCGGCGATCCTGCCTTCGATGGACGTCGTCACGATCACGCTCCGCTGTTCTGTGGTCCGCCGACTGCATTGTGGCAGGTGGCGGTGACATCGGCGGGCAGGACCGGCTCAGCTCCTGCCGATGAGATCCGCGGGAAACGCGCCCGCCGCCCGCGCCGCGCCGGCGAATCCACCCGCCAGCCCGGTGAGCCGGACCACTCCGGCCGCGCCGAGATATTCGTACGGTGCCCGGTCGAGCCGGTCGGTCTCGTCCTCCAGGGCGCCGCGCAGTTCCCTGCCCGCCTCGGTCAGTCCGCCCTCCCCGTCCATCAGCCCGCGCCCGCGCAGCCGCTCCCGGGCCGCCTCCCACTCCTGGGCGCTCCAGCCCCGGGTGGCGAGGATCCACTTCGGTGACATGCCACGGCCGCTCGCGGTATGGCTGGCCAGCGACTCAAGAGGGTCGAGACCGGCATGCGTCAGTGCCGTCAGATGGCCGTCGCCGCGGTATTCGCGCAGCAGGGTGGCGGCGTGCCAGTAGGCGAGATGCGGCGCGTCCGGGACCGGCAGATCGGCGTTGGCCGAATAGAGCGGACGCGCCGGGCGTGTACACGCCTCGGTGGCGCGCAGGGCCAGTTCCGCCGCCTCGGCCAGTTCCTTCGAGGCCAGGACCTCCTCGCCCAGCAGCCGCCGCAGCAGTGAGTCGACCGCGCGCAGCCGCGCGTCGAGCGAGTCCTCGGGGGAGAGGACATCCCATACGCGTGGCAGGTGGCGGGCGACCAGATCGTGCTTGAAGTTGTGGAAGGTCGCCGTGACGATGCCCGCCCCGACCCGGCCCAGCGGCGCCGAACGGGCCGCGAAGTAGGCGGCGTTGATGTCGTCGAGACCCGCGCGCGCGAACTCGCGGCCCAGATCGGGGGAGAAGTAGAGAGCCGAGTGGATCGGGTTGACGACGGCGTGACAGCGCCGCGCGGCGTGCTCGGGCAGAGTGGTCATGACGGCAGGTTACCGACTGGTCGGTATGGATGGCGACGGCCGGACGCGAGGTGGCTTCCGTCCGGCCGTACGCCGGCACCCGCCGCGGCGCCTCACGCGCGCACGGTCCGGTCGAAGCGCGGCTCCCGGCGCTCCAGGAACGCCGCGACCCCCTCCGCGGTCTCCCCGCTGGAGCGCGCCCGCTCCGTCCAGTAGGGGGTACGGTCGGCGCCTCCCGAGGCGGACTCCTTGGCCGCCGCCTGGGTCAGCCGGGAGCGCGAGACCAGCACCCGGGCGAACTCCGCGACCCGTCCGCCCAGCTCCCCGGCCGGCAGCACCTCGTCCACCAGCCCGGTGCGCAGCGCGCGCTCCGTACCGATCAACTCGGCCGAGAACAGGAGGTACTTGGCGGTCGAGGGCCCCACCAGCGAGACCAGACGCCGGGTGGACGACGCCGGGTAGACGATCCCGAGCCGCGCGGGAGTCACCCCGAACAGGGCGCCCTCCTCGGCGAACCGCAGATCGCAGGCCACGGCGAGCTGGCAGCCGCCGCCCACGCAGTGACCGCGCACGGCCGCGAGGCTCGGCTTGGGGAAGGCGGCCAGCGCCTCCTCGGCCCGTACGGCCAGCGACCGTGGATCGTCACCGGGCTCCATGGGCCCCTCCCCGCGCTCCTCCCGCGATTCCTGGGGCTCGCGCAGCGAGGAGATGTCGGCGCCCGCGCAGAATGTCGGCCCCTCGCCGGTGAGCACCAGCGCCCGTACGGCGGGATCCACCGCCAGCCGCCCCAGCAGCGGCGGCAGCTCCCGCCACATCGGCGTGGTCATCGCGTTGCGCTTGGCGGGATGGTGGATCACGACGGTCGCGATGCCGTCGGAGACGGTGTGCAGCAGCTGCGGCTCCATGCGCCGGATGCTATCCCCGGCCCCGCGTTGCCCGACGTGCCCTCTCGACCGCTCCTGAAGCAACAGCGGATGATCGTCTGCGATCACCCTGGCTGTCCGCTCGCTCGGATGCGGTCATCCTCCGCCAATTACGGCTGACTTCTGTTCAGTTGCCCGGTACGGACCAGCTCGTTCCCAACACTCGGTACCCGATGGACGACACCGGCCGAGCCGGTCGAGCCACAGGTCGAGACCAAGGGTGGGTGCCGCAAGGATGGAGAGCCGCGGGAGAGTTCCGGCCCGGCCGCTGTCGTACGAGGGAGTCTGGCGGTTCACCGCTCCGGCCGTCGACGTCTCCGTACCGCAGGCCAGGCACGCCGTACGCGATCTGCTCAGACGCCAGCGCGTACCGGTCAGGGACACGGTCGTCCAGGGGCTGCTGCTGATCGTCTCCGAGCTGGTCACCAATTCCGTACGGCACGCGGCCCTGCTCTCCCCGGAGATCGGTGTCGAGGTCACCATCGGCGCGGAGTGGGTCAGGGTCGCGGTCGAGGACAACCATCCCTACCGGCCCAAGGCCCTGGAGACCGATCACGCCCAGACCGGCGGGCGCGGACTGCTGCTCGTACGGGAGATCACCCGCGAGGCCGGCGGTAGCTGCGCCGTCGAGCACACCGCCGGCGGCGGGAAGATCATCTGGGCGGCGCTGCCGTTTCTGGCCCCGCTCGGCGAGGTACCGGCGCGCGGGGGTGTCACCAGCCCCCGGCAGGCCCTGTGAGCTCTCTGATCGCCGGGCGCGCCGAGTCCAGCACGGTCATGAACCACGCCGAGAACGGGTCCCGGTCATGCCGGCCCGCCAGCTCCGCCGGGGTCACATAGACCGTTTCGCCGACCTCTTCCGGGTCGGGCCGCAGCGAGGACTGCGCCATCCCGACGAAGAGATGGTTGTACTCCTGCTCGACCAGCCCCGACAGCGGGTCCGGGTGGTTGTAGCGGACCGTGCCCGCCTCGGCGAGCAGCGAGGCCGAGATACCCAGCTCCTCGTGGGTACGGCGGGCCGCCGCGGTGAACGGGGCCTCGCCCGGGTAGGGATGTCCGCAGCAGCTGTTCGACCAGACACCGGGGGAGTGGTACTTGCCCAGCGCGCGCCGCTGGATCAGCAGCCGTCCCCGCTCGTCGAAGAGGAAGACGGAGAACGCCCGGTGCAGCCGGCCGGGCGGTTCATGGGCCGAGAGCTTCTCGGCGGTGCCGATGGTATTGCCGTTCTCGTCGACCAGCTCCAGCATGATCGTTTCCTGAACGCCGTGAGACGAGCTCTTCGCCGTGGTGACTGGTGTGGTCGGCATAACCATCCTTCGCTTCGGGCCTCAGCCCCCAAGTCTGCCGCACAGGACCCCCCTGTCCGCACTTCGGGAGCGTGGGCATGTCCGTTCTCCCAGGCCCCCGGAGGTGTCGCCGTCAGGCTGCCGGAGTGCCAGGACTTCAGTGGCGGTGGCAGTGGCAGTGGCAGGGAGTCGGTGGCAGGGAGTCAGTGGCAGAGCCTCGCCTCGTGCTCGGCATGTCCCCTCGGTTCGAGCTGGAAGGTGCAGTGCTCGACATCGAAGTGGTGGCCGAGACATCCCTGGAGGTCATGAAGCATCTTCTCGTGGCCCACCGCGTCCAGCGCGTCCTGGTCCACCACCACATGTGCCGAGAGCACGGGCATACCCGATGTGATCGTCCAGATATGGAGATCATGCACGTCGGCCACGCCGGGCAGTCCGAGCATATGCGCGCGTACCTCGGCCATGTCCACGTCCTTGGGCGCGGCCTCCAGCAGCACGTTCAGTGTCTCCCGCAGCAGCTTCACCGTACGCGGAACGATCATGAGCCCGATCAGCAGGCCCGCGATCGGGTCGGCCGTCTGCCACCCCGTGAGCAGGATGACACCGGCCGAGACGAGCACCGCGAGCGAGCCGAGGGTGTCCGCGAGCACCTCCAGATACGCCCCGCGCACATTGAGGCTGTCCTTGCGCCCGCGCATCAGCAGGGAGAGGGAGACCAGATTGGCGGCCATGCCGATGAGGGCGAAGACGATCGTCAGGCCGCCCCTGGTCTCGGGCGGCACGATGAAGCGCTCGACGGCCTCGTACAGCAGGAATCCGCCGACCCCGAGCAGCAGCAGACAGTTGGCCAGCGCGGCGAGGATCTCGGCCCGCGCGTAGCCGAAGGTGCGGTTGTCGTCCGCGGGCCGGCCCGCGAAGTGGACCGCCAGCAGTGCCATCCCGAGCCCCACACCGTCGGTGGCCATATGGGCCGCGTCGGCGAACAGGGCGAGGGAGTCGGCGGCGATACCGCCGACGATCTCCACGACCATCACGGAGAGCGTGATGGACAGCGCGATACGCAGCCGCCCCCGGTAGGCGGCGGTCGCGGTGCCCGTCGGCGGCCCGCCGTGGGTGTGCCCGTGGTCGTGCCCTGCCCCCATGTGGCCGCCTTCCGGTCGTGCGTGCGATCTGCCGACCACGCCAGTGAACTACGGGTGGGGGGTATGCGGCAACACGGCAGTGAACACCGTTGTCATATGCTCTGACCTGCGGAAATGATCGCAGGTCAGAGCAGTGGCAAGATCATCCGACCGCTGTCGCCGGGTGATGCAGCCGCCAGCCCTCCCAGGCCGATTCGACCATCTCGCGTACCCCGTGGCTCGCCGTCCAGCCCAGCTTCCCGGCGATCAGCCCGACCGAGGCGACGGCCCGCGCGGCATCGCCGGGACGGCGCCCCTCCACCACCGGCGCGGCGCGGTGGCCGGTGACCTCGGCCACCAGATCGGCCAGTTCGCGGACCGAGACACCCTCGCCGCGGCCGATGTTGACCGTGAGGTCCCCGGCGCCCTCCTGGGCGGCCAGGAGGCGCGCGGCGGCGAGATGGGCGCCGGCGAGATCGGCCACATGGATGTAGTCGCGGATGCAGGTGCCGTCCGGTGTCGGATAGTCGTCACCGAAGATCCGGGGCGCCTCGCCCCGGCTGATCCGGTCGAAGAACATCGGGATGATGTTGAACACCCCGGTGTCCGCCAGCTCGGGCGCCGCCGCCCCCGCCACATTGAAGTAACGGAGACAGCCGGTGGCGATTCCGTGCGCCTGTCCGGTCGCCCGGACCAGCCACTCGCCCGCGAGCTTCGTCTCCCCGTACGGATTGATCGGCACGGTCGGGGTCCGCTCCGTGATCAACTCCACATCGGGCACCCCGTACACGGCCGCGGAGGAGGAGAAGAGAAAGCGCCGTACGCCCGCGGCGACCACACCGTCGAGCAGCACCATGAGTCCGTGCAGATTCTCCCGGTAGTACCGCAGCGGCTGTTCCACCGACTCCCCGACCTGCTTCTTCGCCGCGAGATGCACCACACCGGTGACCTGGTGCGTGGTGAGCGTACGGTCGACCACGTCCCGGTCCAGCAGGGAGCCCCGCACCAGCGGAATCCCGGCGGGCAGGCGCTCGGGCACACCGGTCGAGAGATCGTCGAGAACGACGACCCGCTCTCCCGCCGCGGTCATCGCCCGCGCCACATGTGCCCCGATATAACCCGCTCCGCCTGTGATCAGCCACGTCATGCCCGCAACCCTAGAGCTTGTCCGGCACCCCCCGCCCGCCTCGCCTCCAGAGGGGCGGCGCCATGTGCCCGGAGGCGGACGGCGCTGTGTGCCGGACAGGTCCTGGAGGGTGCCCTCGGGGCGCCGGCCGTCGTTTGTCCGGGAGACGGTCGGTGGTCGATGATGATCATCGCGGAGCGTTTCCCGATCAGACTTTGGCATCCGGAGCGTAAACGGGCGGTGAACTCGGCCTTCAGTTCATCCGATAGCCTCTGCCGACGTGCCGCCACCCGTATCCCGGGTCCCGTCGCCGCGCACCCAGCCCTGTCAGCGCCAAGGAGTGAGTTCGTCTGCCGACCGCCATCCTCACCGGTCCCCCGGTCCCCGGATCGCCGCTCGAAGGCCATCTGAGGTCGCTGGGTTACGACGTACGGACCGCGCCGGGCGCCGAAGAGGCGCTGACCCTGCTCGCCTCGGCCCCCGCGGCCGACCGGGTCGCCCTCGTCGACTCCCGTTTCGTCGGTCATGTCCACGCGCTGCGCCTGGCCCTCACCGACCCCCGCTTCCCCGCCGCCGCCGTGCCCGGAGCGCTCACCGCCAGGCCCGAGGCCCGCACCGCGCTGCTGAGCGCCGTCACGGCCCTGGCCGACGGCGGCCCCCAGCCACCGCTGAGCGGCGCGGCCGGAGCACCTCACACCGGAGCACCTCACGCCGAAGCACCTCACACAGAGGCTCCTCACATCGAGGCTCCTCGGACCGGGGCTCCTGAGGCCGGGCCCCACTCCGGGGTCACCGTCACCGCCCCGGGCGAGCCCTTCGCCGACCGGGTGGCCGCCGTGCTCGACGCCCGGGGCACCCGCGTCCACCGTCCCGAACTGGGTTCGCTCGTCGCCGCCGTACCCGCCGACGCGGACGCCCGGGAGCGGGCCGGGACCGCTGTCGCGGCCGTCGACGACGAGGCCGTACGGCTGCGCTCCGCCGTGAAGGCGCGCGACGGCTTCTTCACCACCTTCTGCGTCAGTCCGTACTCCCGCTACCTGGCCCGCTGGTGCGCCCGCCGCGGTCTGACCCCCAACCAGGTCACCACCGCGTCCCTGATCACCGCCCTGATAGCGGCGGCCTGCGCGGCCACCGGCACCCGCGGCGGCTATGCGGCGGCCGGCGCGCTGCTGCTCCTCTCCTTCGTGCTGGACTGCACCGACGGGCAGCTCGCGCGCTACTCGCTCCAGTACTCCACGATGGGCGCCTGGCTGGACGCCACATTCGACCGCGCCAAGGAGTACGCCTACTACGCGGGCCTCGCGCTCGGCGCCGCCCGGGGCGGCGACGACGTATGGGCGCTCGCGCTGGGCGCGATGGTCCTCCAGACCTGCCGGCATGTCGTGGACTTCTCCTTCAACGAGGCGAACGCCGACTCGGCCGCCGCCGGCGCGGCCGGCAAGAGCGTGGTGGGCACCCCCACCGCCGCGCTCTCCAGCAGGCTCGACCGTGTCGGCTGGACCGTGTGGGTACGCAGGATGATCGTGCTGCCGATCGGTGAGCGCTGGGCGATGATCGCCGTGCTCACCGCCCTCACCACGCCCCGCACCGTCTTCTACGCGCTGCTCATCGGCTGCGCCTTCGCCGCCTGCTACACCACCGCGGGCCGTGTGCTGCGCTCGGTGACCCGCAAGGCCGTCCGTACCGAACGCGCCGCGCGGGCCCTCGCCGATCTCGCCGACCCGGGTCCGCTCGCCGAGGGGACCGCCGCGCTGCTGCGGCGCCCGGCCCGCCGGCTCCCCGGCCCCCTGCCGTTCCTGATCGCCCTCCTGGGCGGGGCGGCGGTCGTCGCCACCGCCTCCTTCGCACCCCTCGACGGCCCCTGGCCCGTGCTCGCGGCGGTGCTGTACGTGCTGACCTCGGGCCTCGCCGTCGCCCGACCCCTGGGCGGCGCGCTGGACTGGCTCGTACCGCCGGTGTTCCGCGCGGCGGAGTACGGCACGGTCCTGGTGCTCGCCGCCCGCTCCGAGGTGAACGGAGCGTTGCCCGCGGCTTTCGGGCTGGTGGCGGCCGTCGCCTACCATCACTACGACACGGTGTACCGCATCCGCGGCGGCAGCGGCGCGCCGCCCCAGTGGCTCGTCAGGTCGGCCGGCGGGCACGAGGGCCGCACCCTGCTGGTGACCGCGCTCGCCGCCGTCCTCGTGACCCGGCACACCGGCTTCCCGATGGCTCTGACGGCGCTCGCGGTCGCCGTGGCGCTGGTCGTGCTCCTGGAGTCCATCCGGTTCTGGGTGTCCTCCGGAGCCCCCGCCGTACATGACGAAGGAGAACCCGCATGATCGGCCTCGTACTCGCCGCCGGTGCCGGACGGCGTCTGCGCCCCTACACCGACACGCTTCCGAAGGCCCTCGTGCCCGTGGACCCGGCGGGGGAGGGGACCACCACGGTCCTCGATCTGACCCTGGGAAACTTCGCCGAGGTCGGGCTGACCGAGGCCGCGATCGTCGTCGGCTACCGCAAGGAGGCCGTCTACGAACGCCGGGCCGAACTGGAGAGAAAGTACGGTCTGAAGCTCACGCTCGTCGACAACGACAAGGCCGAGGAGTGGAACAACGCGTACTCCCTCTGGTGCGCCCGTGACGTCCTGACGCGCGGTGTGATCCTCGCCAACGGGGACACCGTCCACCCGGTCTCCGTCGAGAGGACCCTGCTCGCCGCCCGCGGTGCGGAGCGGCGGATCATCCTCGCCCTGGACACGGTCAAGCGCCTCGCCGACGAGGAGATGAAGGTCATCACGGACGGCGCCAAGGGCGTACGCCGGATCACCAAGCTGATGGACCCGGCCACCGCCACCGGCGAGTACATCGGGGTCACCCTGATCGAGCCCGAGGCCGCCGCGGATCTCGCCGACGCCCTGCGGACCACCTTCGAACGGGACCCCGACCTCTACTACGAGGACGGCTACCAGGAGCTGGTGAACCGCGGTTTCACCCTCGACGTGGCCCCCATCGGCGACATCCCCTGGGTCGAGATCGACAACCACGACGACCTCGCGAAGGGCCGTGAGATCGCGTGCCAGTACTGACCCGGCTCATCCCGTCCCCGGTCGTCGTCGACATCAGGCCCGGCGCCCTGGACGATCTCGCCGGTCTCCTCGCCGACCAGCGGATCTCCAGCTCGGGCCGGGTCGCCATCGCGGTCAGCGGCGGCTCGGGACAGGCGCTGCGCACCCGGCTGGAGCCGGTGCTCACCGCCGCGGACTGGTATCTGGTGGCCGACGGCACGATCGACTCCGCGGTCCGGCTCGCCGACGGCATCAAGGGCAAGCGGTACGACGCGGTGGTCGGCCTGGGCGGCGGCAAGATCATCGATGTGGCGAAGTACGCGGCGGCCCGGGTGGGTCTGCCCCTGGTCGCCGTCGCCACCAATCTCGCCCACGACGGGCTCTGCTCCCCGGTGTCCACGCTCGACAACGACAACGGCCGCGGTTCCTACGGTGTCCCCACCCCCATCGCGATCGTCGTCGACCTCGACGTCATCCGCGACGCCCCGGTCCGGTTCATCCGCTCCGGTATCGGTGACGCGGTCTCCAACATCTCCGCCATCGCGGACTGGGAGCTGTCGCACGGGATCAACGGCGAGCCGGTCGACGGACTGGCCGCCGCCATGGCCCGTACCGCGGGCGAGGCCGTGCTGCGCCACCCCGGCGGCGCGGGGGACGACGAGTTCCTCACCGTCCTCTCCGAGGCGCTGGTGCTCACCGGTATCGCCATGTCGATCAGCGGCGACACCCGCCCCTCGTCGGGCGCCTGCCACGAGATCAGCCACGCCTTCGACCTGCTCCACCCCACGCGCCGCGCGCTCCACGGCGAGCAGGTCGGCCTCGGCGCCGCCTTCGCCATGCATCTGCGCGGCGCCCACGAGGAGTCACAGCTCTTCACCGAGGTACTGCACCGGCACGGGCTGCCCGTACTGCCCGAGGAGATCGGCTTCTCCCCGGAGGAGTTCGTACGGGCCGTCGCCTACGCGCCGCAGACCCGCCCCGGCCGCTTCACCATCCTCGAACACCTCGACCTGTCCACCGACCAGATCAGGGACGCGTACGCCGACTATGCCAAGACCATCAGTAGCTGAACTCCGTCCGGTCGTTCACCCGGAGGGCGTGAAGGACCGGCGCAGCGGAGAGCACTGGGCCGGGCGACTGTACATGCGGGAGATCTCGCTGCACATCGACCCGTACCTGGTGAACACCCGGATCACGCCCAACCAGCTCACCTATCTCATGGTGGTCGTGGGGGTCATCGGCGGTGCCGTGCTGCTCGTACCGGGACTGACCGGCGCGATTCTCGCGGCGGTCCTGTTCCAGATCTATCTGCTCCTCGACTGTGTCGACGGCGAGGTGGCCCGCTGGCGCAAGCAGACCTCCATCACCGGGGTCTATCTGGACCGGATAGGCCACTATCTCTGCGAGGCCGCTCTGCTGATCGGCTTCGGTGTGCGCGGCGCGGACGTCTTCCATCAGAACGGCACGGCCACGAACTGGCTCTGGGCCTTCCTGGGCACGCTCGCCGCGCTCGGCGCGATCCTGATCAAGGCCGAGACCGATCTGGTCGATGTGGCCAGACAGCGCAGCGGTCTGCCGGCCGTCAAGGACGAGGCCTCCGTACCCCGCTCCTCCGGTCTGGCACTGGCCCGCAGGGCCGCGGCCATGCTCAAGTTCCACCGGCTCGTCGGCGGCATCGAGGCCAGCCTCTTCATCCTGGCCGCGGCCGTCCTCGACATGGTGCGGGGAGATCTGTTCTTCACCCGGCTCGGTATCGCGATCCTCGCCGGTATCGCCGTCGTCCAGACACTGCTGCACCTCGTCTCCATCCTGGCGTCGAGCAGGCTGAGGTGAGCGGCATGCGGCTCGGCGCGGTGATCATCACGATGGGTGACCGCCCCGCCGAGCTGCGTGCTCTCCTCGCGTCGGTCGCGCGGCAGGACGGCGATCCGATCGAGATCGTCGTGGTCGGCAACGGCGCCCCGGTGGGTGAGGTTCCCGACGGGGTACGGACCGTCGAGCTGCCGGAGAACCTCGGTATCCCGGGCGGCCGCAATGTCGGTGTCGAGGCCTTCGGCTCCGCCGGTTCCGAGGTTGACGCCCTGCTCTTCCTCGACGACGACGGCCGGCTCCCGAAGACCGACACCGCCGAGCTGATCCGCGCGGCCTTCGCGGCCGACCCCGCACTCGGCATCATCAGCTTCCGGATCGCCGATCCCGGGACAGGGCTCACCGAGCGCCGGCATGTCCCTCGGCTGCGCTCCTCGGACCCGCTGCGGTCGTCCCGGGTGACGACCTTCCTCGGCGGGGCCAACGCCGTACGGACCAAGGTCCTGGCGGAGGTGGGACCGCTGCCCGGCGGTTTCTTCTACGCCCACGAGGAGACCGATCTCGCCTGGCGGGCCCTGGACGCGGGCTGGATGATCGACTACCGCGCGGACATGGTGCTCAGCCATCCCGCGCTGCCGCCCTCCCGCCATGCCGGCCACCACCGAATGGTGGCCCGTAACAGGGTCTGGCTCGCCCGCCGGAATCTGCCCGCGCCGTTCGTCCCGCTCTATCTCGGGGTGTGGCTGCTGCTCACCCTGCTCCGGCGCCCCTCGCTGCCCGCGCTGAAGGCCTGGCTCGGCGGGTTCAGGGAGGGCTGGGTGACCCCGTGCGGACCGCGCCGCCCCATGAGGTGGCGTACGGTATGGCGGCTGACCCGGCTGGGCCGACCGCCTGTCATCTGACAAGCTTCGGATCTGAGAGCATCGGGGCTACTCCCAACTACCGGGGCCTGGCCTTCCGTGCCTGTGCCCGTCCGGCTGCGCATCTTGAAGACGAAAGTTTCAACTTGTGAGTGACACAACCCAAGAGGGCGCGATCGCCGTGAGCGCCCCGCCGTCGTCCGACGACGGTCTGACCTCGGCGGAGCTCGCCGCCAAGTACGGTCTCGCGGTGAGCGGCGCCCGGCCCGGTCTGCGTGACTACGTCCAGCAGCTCTGGGGCCGGCGCCACTTCATCCTGGCCTTCTCCCAGGCGAAGCTCACGGCCCAGTACAGCCAGGCCAAGCTCGGCCAGCTCTGGCAGGTGGCGACGCCCCTGCTGAACGCCCTGGTCTACTACTTGATCTTCGGGCTGATCCTGGGCACCAGGAAGGGCATGCCGCAGGAGGTCTTCATCCCCTTCCTGGTCACCGGGGTCTTCGTCTTCACCTTCACCCAGAGTTCGGTGATGGCGGGCGTCCGCGCGATCTCCGGCAATCTGGGGCTCGTACGGGCCCTGCACTTCCCCCGGGCCGCGCTGCCGATCTCCTTCTCGCTCCAGCAGCTCCAGCAGCTCCTGTACTCGATGATCGTCCTGGTGGCGGTGGCGGTCGCCTTCGGCAGCTATCCGAAGCCGGGCTGGATCCTCGTGATCCCCGCGCTGGTGCTCCAGTTCTTCTTCAACACCGGTCTCGCGCTGATCATGGCGAGGCTGGGCAGCAGGACCCCGGACCTCGCGCAGCTCATGCCGTTCGTGATGCGTACCTGGATGTACGCCTCCGGCGTGATGTTCTCCATCCCGGTGATGCTCAAGGACAAGCCGGCCTGGATCGCGGACATCCTCCAGTACAACCCCGCCGCCATCTACATGGACCTCGTCAGGCACGCGCTGATCGACGGGTACGGCTCGTCGAATCTCCCCGCGCACGTCTGGTTCGCCGCACTGGTGTGGGCCGTGCTGCTGGGAATCGCCGGCTTCGTGTACTTCTGGAAGGCTGAGGAACGGTACGGGCGTGGCTGACGAGAACAAGCAGGGACGTATCCCCACGGTCATCGCCGACGAGGTGCACATCGTGTACCGCGTCAACGGCGGAGGCGGCGGGAAGGGCAGCGCCACCGCCGCGCTCAGCCGCATACTCCGCCGCGGCAAGGGGGAGTCGCGGGGAGTCCGCAAGGTCCATGCCGTACGGGGAGTCTCCTTCACCGCCTACCGCGGCGAGGCGATCGGTCTGATCGGCACCAACGGATCCGGCAAGTCGACACTGCTGCGCGCCATCGCGGGACTGCTGCCCACGGAGAGCGGCAAGGTCTACACCAATGGCCAGCCCTCGCTGCTGGGGGTGAACGCGGCGCTGATGAACGATCTGACCGGCGAGCGCAATGTCATCCTCGGCGGGCTCGCCATGGGTATGACGCGCGAGCAGATCCGGGACCGGTTCGAGGGCATCGTGGACTTCTCCGGCATCAATGAGAAGGGCGACTTCATCACCCTCCCGATGCG
Source organism: Streptomyces sp. NPDC055025 (assembly GCF_053608565.1). Lineage (NCBI taxonomy): Bacteria > Bacillati > Actinomycetota > Actinomycetes > Kitasatosporales > Streptomycetaceae > Streptomyces > Streptomyces sp. NPDC055025. Next base: position 9,155 of record NZ_JBSGVS010000054.1, on the reverse strand, counting down.
GACGTACTCCTCCGGCATGGCCGCCAGGCTCCGCTTCTCCATCGCGGCGGCCAAGGACCATGACGTCCTGATGATCGACGAGGCGCTGGCCACCGGCGACCGCAAGTTCCAGATCCGTTCCGAGCAGCGCATCCGTGAACTGCGCAAGGAGGCCGGCACGGTCTTCCTGGTCAGCCACAGCAACAAGTCGATCAAGGACACCTGCGACCGTGTGCTCTGGCTGGAGAAGGGCGAGCTGCTGATGGACGGCCCGACCGACGAGGTCATCAAGGCGTACGAGAAGGAGACGGGCAAGTAGTCCGGCAGCGCGACCGAGGCCTCCGCCGGATCACTCCGGCGGGGGTCTCGTCGTGAGAACCGGTCGTTTTCGGACCGCGGTGATCAGGCACTGATCGTCAGCGAACGGTCAAGTCCCCTGCGGGCGGGGAAGGTTGGTCCGTATCGCAGCGTTCTTGTAATGCGCGCAACACCCCGGAGCGGTCCTCCTGGTTGTACAACGTAAGCTGTGCTGGTGCTGATTCGCGGCAAGTGGGGCGATACCTGCTGAGCACCCCGCCGGCGAGGCGGCGGCCTTCTTACTCGGAAGGACGGGCGGCGTGTCCGAAATGGGATGTATTGGGTCAGCAGTGTAGAACGGGAGATGTGACGGCAATGACGGGAAATCTCCAGCTCTGTGAGGGTTCCGCCGTCCCCGTGCCGGGCAGCCGGCAGTGATGGACACTCCCCAGGCGCGCTCCGACGCCACCGCACGCCCCACACTCGACAAAGCCGCCGACGAGAACTTTCCGGTGGCACCTTTCTTCCTGCCCCGCGCCTGGCGCGACGATCTGATGGCGGTCTACGGATTCGCCCGGCTCGTCGACGACATCGGCGACGGGGATCTCGCCCCCGGCGGCGCCGATCTGCGCCATCTCGGGGTCGACCCCGGGCGGGCCGACGACCGGCCGGCCGTGCTCGACGCGTTCGAGACCGATCTGCGACGGGTCTTCGACCCCGCGGGCCCGCGTCCCGCCCATCCCCTGCTGCGCGGGCTGATCCCGACCGTACGGAGCCGCGCGCTCACCCCCGAACCGTTCCTCGGGCTCATCGCGGCGAACCGCCAGGACCAGCTGGTGCGACGGTACGGGACCTATGACGACCTCCTCGCCTACTGCGAGCTGTCCGCCAACCCCGTGGGCCGTCTCGTCCTCCTGATCACCGGGACCGCCACCCCCGAGCGTGTCCGCCGCTCCGACGCCGTCTGCACGGCGCTCCAGATCGTCGAACACCTCCAGGACGTGGCCGAGGACCTCGGCCGCGACCGGATCTATCTGCCCGCCGAGGACATGAAGCGCTTCCATGTCTCCGAGGACGATCTGGCCGCCCCCACCGCGAACGCGTCGGTGCGCGCCCTGGTCGCGTACGAGGCGGAACGCGCACGGCGGCTTCTGGATGAAGGCACACCGCTGGTGGGTAGCGTCCATGGCAGGCTCCGGCTGCTGCTGGCGGGATTTGTGGCCGGAGGGCGCGCCGCCCTCGCTTCGATCGCGGCCGCCGGGCACGATGTGCTCCCCGGTCCGCCCAAACCCACCAAGCCGCGTCTGCTGCGTGAAGTGGGAGCTGTCTTGCGAAGAGCGCACAGAGAGGGGTGAGCCGGAACGTGGAGGGACAGACACCCATGTCCGCGCCGGTACTGGCGGCCTACAGCTACTGCGAGGCCGTCACCGGACAGCAGGCCCGCAACTTCGCCTACGGCATCAGACTGCTGCCGACCGAGAAGCGGCAGGCCATGTCCGCGATGTACGCGTTCGCCCGGCGGGTGGACGACATCGGCGACGGCACACTCGCGCCCGAGGCCAAGCAGAGACGGCTCGAAGAGACCCGCGCGCTGCTCGGCAGAGTCAGGGCGGGCGAGGTGGCCGAGGACGACACGGACCCCGTCGCGGTCGCCGTCGCCGACGCGAGCCGCCGCTTCCCGGTTCCGCTCGGCGGGCTGGACGAACTGATCGACGGCGTTCTGATGGACGTTCGGGGCGACACCTACGAGACCTGGGACGACCTCAAGGTCTACTGCCGGTGTGTCGCGGGTGCCATCGGCCGGGTGTCGCTCGGCGTGTTCGGCCCCGGCCCCGACGCGCCGGGAGCGGAGCGCGCCGCCGAGTACGCCGACACCCTGGGACTCGCCCTCCAGCTCACGAACATCCTCCGGGACGTACGCGAGGACGCGGCCAACGGCCGTACGTATCTGCCCTCCGACGATCTCGCCAAGTTCGGCTGCTCCGCCGGTTTCCACAGCGCGACCCCGCCCGCGGGTTCCGACTTCACCGGTCTGGTGCACTTCGAGGTCCGCCGCGCCCGCGCCCTGTTCGCCGAGGGGTACCGGCTGCTGCCGATGCTCGACCGGCGCAGCGGCGCCTGTGTCGCGGCCATGGCGGGCATCTACCGCCGGCTGCTCGACCGTATCGAACGCGACCCTGAGGCCGTGCTGCGCGGCCGGGTCTCGCTGCCCGGACACGAGAAGGCGTATGTCGCCGTACGCGGACTCTCGGGTCTCGACGCCCGGCACATCTCGCGGCAGACCGTCAGGAGGCGCGGCTGATGCGGCCCCTCGCACGGCTCGGCCTCTTCACCGCACATCCGCGCCGGACTCTCGCAACCCCGGCTCGGGATGACGCGTCCCTGACTGCGACAGCCGGAGGGGGACACGCATGACCACAGCGGATGACCTGCGGCCCCGCCACGCCGTGGTGGTGGGCGCGGGACTCGCCGGCACCACCGCCGCGCTCCAGCTCGCCGACGCCGGAGTACGGGTCACCCTCGTCGAAGGGCGGCCGCGGCTCGGCGGTCTCGCCTTCTCCTTCCGGCGCGGCGATCTCACCGTCGACAACGGCCAGCATGTGTATCTGCGCTGCTGCACGGCGTACCAGTGGTTCCTCGACCGGGTCGACGGCGCCGCGCTCGCACCCCTCCAGCACCGGTTGGACGTGCCCGTCCTCGATGTCGGCGGCCCGAGCGGGCCCCGGCTGGGACGGCTGCGCCGCAACGCGCTGCCCGTACCGCTGCATCTGGCCGCGGGACTCGCGACGTATCCGCATCTCTCGCTCGCCGAGCGCGCCTCCGTCGGGCGTGCCGCGCTCGCCCTGAAGCGGCTCGACCCCGCCGATCCCGCCCTGGACGGCATCGACTTCGCCACCTGGCTGGGCCGGCACGGACAGTCCCCCCGGACCATCGAGGCCCTCTGGGACCTCGTCGGCGTGGCGACCCTCAACGCCACCGCGCCGCACGCCTCCATGGGGCTGGCCGCGATGGTCTTCAAGACCGGGCTGCTCTCCGAACCGGGCGCCGCCGACATCGGCTGGGCGAGTGTCCCGCTGGGCGACATCCACGACACGCTGGCACGCAAGGCCCTCGACTCCGCGGGCGTACGGACCGAACTGCGCACCCGCGTCGGCGCGGTCACCCGCGCGGCGGACGGCGGCTGGCATGTCGACGCGGACGGCGAGCGGCTCGACGCGGACACGGTCGTCCTCGCGGTACCGCAGCGCGAGGCACACGGGCTGCTGCCCCAGGGCGCGCTGGAGGACGCCGACCGGCTCCTCGACATCGGCACCGCGCCGATCCTCAACGTCCATGTCGTATACGACCGCAAGGTGCTGCGCCGCCCCTTCTTCGCCGCGCTGGGCAGCCCCGTCCAGTGGGTCTTCGACCGCACCGACGCCTCCGGGCTCACCGAGGGCCAGTATCTGGCGCTCTCGCAGTCGGCCGCCCAGGACGAGATCGACACGCCCGTGGCGGAGCTGCGCGCACGCTATCTCCCCGAACTGGAACGGCTGCTGCCCGCCGCGCGCGGCGCGGAGGTACGGGACTTCTTCGTCACCAGGGAACGGACGGCGACCTTCGCGCCCACACCCGGTGTGGGCAGGCTCCGTCCCGGAGCCCGTACGGGAGCGCCCGGCCTTTTCCTGGCCGGCGCGTGGACGGCCACCGGCTGGCCCGCGACGATGGAGGGTGCCGTACGGAGCGGCTTCAGCGCCGCGGGGGCCGCCCTCGCCCAGCTCGGCCGCCACTATGAACACCCCTTGCAGGAGGCGGCATGAGCCCGAATACCGCACCTACGAGTACTGGAACAAGAGGAGAGACCGTGCCGACCGTGCCCCCGGTGAACCCGGCTGTCGACACCGCGGACGTCTACGCGCTGCTGGAGCGGGGACGGAGCCTGTCCGCCCCGGTGCTGCGCTCCGCTGTCGGCCGGCTCGCCACGCCGATGGACACCGTCGCCGCCTACCACTTCGGCTGGATCGACGCCGAGGGCCGGCCCGTCGACGGCGACGGCGGCAAGGCGGTACGCCCGGCGCTCGCGCTGCTCTCCGCCGAGGCGGCGGGCGCCGCGCCCGAGATGGGGATCCCCGGCGCGGTCGCCGTCGAGCTGGTCCACAACTTCTCCCTGCTGCACGACGACCTGATGGACGGTGACGAGCAGCGCCGCCACCGTGACACCGTCTGGAAGGTGCACGGTCCCGCGCAGGCGATCCTCGTCGGCGACGCCCTCTTCGCACTCGCCAACGAGGTGCTGCTGGAGATCGGCACCCCGGAGGCGGGCCGGGCCACCCGCCGGCTGACCACCGCCACGCGCAAGCTGATCGACGGTCAGGCCCAGGACATCTCCTACGAGCACCGCGAGCGGGTCACCGTCGAGGAGTGCCTGGAGATGGAGGGCAACAAGACCGGCGCCCTGCTCGCCTGCGCCGTCTCCATCGGCGCGGTCCTCGGCGGCGCCGACGACCGTACGGCCGACGCGCTGGAGGCGTACGGCCACCATCTCGGTCTGGCCTTCCAGGCCGTGGACGATCTGCTCGGCATCTGGGGCGACCCCGAGGCCACCGGCAAGCAGACCTGGAGCGATCTGCGCCAGCGCAAGAAGTCCCTGCCGGTCGTCGCCGCGCTCGCCGCGGGCGGTCCCGCCTCGGCTCGGCTCGGCCAACTGCTCGCCGCCGACGCGAAAAGCAATGATTTCGAGACCTTCTCGGAGGAAGAGTTCGCGACCAGGGCGGCGTTGATCGAAGAGGCGGGCGGCCGGGAGTGGACCTCGCAGGAGGCCCGCAGGCAGCACGCCGTCGCCGTCGAAGCCCTCGACGGCGTCGATATGCCAGCACGTGTCAGGGCGCAGTTCACGGCGCTCGCGGACTTTGTCGTCGTACGAAAGAGATGATCACTATTCCCATATGACCGCAGTCGCCGTCCACAGCCCGTAGGGCGCCGGACGACGGAGACCCCAGCACAGCAGAAGCTCACCACTGCACGAAGGGGAAGCCATGACAGCGACGACCGACGGAAGCACCGGGGCCATGGGACCCCGCGCGGCCTCGGCCAGCGGACCGACCAGGACCACCCCCGCCGTGGCCGGCGACCTCCAGGTCGCCGCCGAGCGGGCCACCGCACGATCCGTCGAGTATCTCCTCGGCAAGCAGGACGCCCAAGGCTGGTGGAAGGGCGACCTGGAGACCAATGTGACCATGGACGCCGAGGATCTGCTGCTGCGGCAGTTCCTCGGCGTCCAGGACGCCCGTACCACCGAGGCCGCGGCGCTCTTCATCCGCGGTGAGCAGCGGGCGGACGGCACCTGGGCCACCTTCTACGGCGGCCCCGGCGAACTCTCCGCCACCATCGAGGCCTATGTCGCGCTGCGGCTGGCCGGGGACCGTCCGGAAGACCCGCATATGGCGCGCGCCTCCCAATGGGTGCGCGAGCAGGGCGGGATCGCCAGGAGCCGGGTCTTCACCCGTATCTGGCTGGCCCTGTTCGGCTGGTGGAAGTGGGACGACCTGCCCGAGCTGCCGCCTGAAATGATCTTTCTGCCCAAGTGGTTCCCGCTCAATATCTATGACTTCGGCTGCTGGGCCCGGCAGACCATCGTGCCGCTGACCGTCGTCTCGGCGGAGCGGCCCGTACGGCCCGCACCCTTCGCCCTCGACGAACTGCACGCCGACCCGGCCCGGCCCAACCCTCCCAAGGCGACCGCCCCGGCCGCGAGTTGGGACGGTGTCTTCCAGCGCCTCGACAAGGCACTGCACGTCTACCACCGGATCGCGCCGCGCCGGCTGCGCCGCAGCGCGATGAACTCGGCGGCCCGCTGGATCATCGAGCGCCAGGAGAACGACGGCTGCTGGGGCGGGATCCAGCCGCCCGCCGTCTACTCCATCATCGCCCTGCATCTGCTCGGATACGACCTCGACCATCCCGTCATGCGCGCCGGACTGGAATCGCTCGACCGGTTCGCCGTCTGGCGCGAGGACGGCGCCCGGATGATCGAGGCCTGCCAGTCGCCGGTCTGGGACACCTGTCTGACCATCATCGCCCTCGCCGACGCGGGCGTGAGCCCGGACCATCCGGCCCTGGTCAAGGCCGCGGACTGGATGGTCGGGGAGCAGATCCTGCGCCCCGGCGACTGGACCGCGCGCAGACCCGGACTCGCCCCGGGCGGCTGGGGGTTCGAGTTCCACAACGACAACTACCCGGACATCGACGACACCGCCGAGGTCATCCTCGCACTGCGCCGGGTCGAGCATCCCGAGCCCGAACGGATCGACGCGGCCATCGAGCGCGGCGCCCGGTGGAATCTCGGTATGCAGTCGAGAAACGGGGCCTGGGGCGCCTTCGACGCCGACAACACCAGCCCATTCCCCAACCGGCTGCCCTTCTGCGACTTCGGTGAGGTCATCGACCCGCCGTCGGCGGATGTCACCGCGCATGTCGTGGAGATGCTCGCGTACGAGGGCAAGAGCCACCATCCGGGCACCCGGCGCGGAATCGAATGGCTTCTCGCCGAACAGGAGACCAGCGGCGCCTGGTTCGGACGCTGGGGGGTCAACTACGTCTATGGTACCGGGTCGGTGGTGCCCGCCCTGACCGCGGCCGGACTGCCCCCCTCCCATCCCGCGATCCGCAGGGCCGTGCGCTGGCTCGAATCCGTACAGAACGCGGACGGCGGCTGGGGCGAGGATCTGCGCTCGTACCACGACACGGAGTGGGCAGGCCGGGGAGCCACCACCGCCTCGCAGACCGCCTGGGCGCTGCTCGCGCTGCTCGCGGCCGGGGAGCGGGAGAGCAAGGCCGTCGAACGGGGCATCGCCTGTCTGGCCGAGACCCAGCGCGAGGACGGCTCCTGGGACGAGCCGTACTTCACCGGCACCGGCTTCCCCTGGGACTTCTCCATCAACTACCACCTCTACCGGCAGGTCTTCCCGCTGACGGCGCTCGGCCGGTATCTCCACGGGGAGCCGCTCGCCGCCCGTACGGGAAACCGCAAGGGGGGCTGATGGAACGGTCTTCCGGGCCCGCCGGCCCGCCACCGCCGCTGCTGATCGCCTGCGCGCTCGGTATCGAGCGCTTCGCGCTGCGCGGCGGCGGTCGCGGTGACACGGCGGGACCGGTGACCGTCCTGCGTACGGGCATGGGGCCCAAGAACGCCGAGCGCGTCGTGGCGCACGCGCTCGGAGAGACCGGGAACCGGGACGCGGCCGTCATGGCGTCCGGGTTCTGCGCCGGACTCACCCCGGGGATGCACCCCGGGGATCTCATTGTCGCCGACGAGACCCGGGACCCGGAGGGCTCCACGCCCTGCACGGGCACCGGGCTGCTCGTCGACACGCTGACCCGGATCCTGCCCGGCCGTACGGTCCACACCGGTCCGCTGACCGGTTCCGACCATGTGGTCCGCGGGCAGGAACGGGCCGCCTTGAGCGGTACGGGAGCCATCGCGGTGGACATGGAGTCCGCCGCGACACTCCGCAGTGCTCTGCGTGCCGGCACCCGTCCGGTCGCGGCCGTGCGGGTGGTCGTGGACGCTCCGGAGCATGAGCTCGTCCGTATCGGCACCGTGCGCGGAGGAATATCGGCTTTCCGTGTCCTCCGTGCCGTCCTACCTGCTTTCCATGAATGGCACCGTTCTTTGCTGCTCCCCAGGAGGTGAGCTAGATGGCCATGCCGCTCCGTCAGACCATCAGGGTCGGGACGTACCTCTTCGAACAGAAGGTCCGCAGGCGTGAGAAGTTTCCACTCATCGTTGAGCTGGAACCCCTCTTCGCCTGCAATCTGAAATGTGAGGGCTGCGGCAAGATCCAGCATCCGGCAGGCGTCCTGAAGCAGCGTATGCCCGTTGCCCAGGCAGTCGGCGCGGTGCTGGAGTCCGGGGCGCCCATGGTCTCCATCGCCGGTGGCGAGCCGCTGATGCATCCGCAGATCGACGAGATCGTGCGGCAGCTCGTGGCCAAGAAGAAGTATGTCTTCCTCTGCACCAACGCGATGCTGCTGCGCAAGAAGATCGAGAAATTCACTCCCTCGCCGTACTTCGCCTTCGCCGTGCATATCGACGGGCTGCGGGAGCGGCACGACGAGTCCGTCGCGAAGGAAGGGGTGTTCGACGAGGCGGTGGAGGCCATCAAGGAGGCCAAGCGGCGCGGCTTCCGGGTGACCACCAACTCCACCTTCTTCAACACCGACACCGCGCAGACCGTCATCGAGGTGCTGAACTACCTCAATGACGAGCTGAAGGTGGACGAGATGATGATCTCGCCCGCCTACGCCTATGAAAAGGCTCCCGACCAGGAGCACTTCCTCGGCGTCGAGCAGACCCGCGAATTGTTCAAGAAGTCGTTCGCCGGCGGGAACCGGGCCCGCTGGCGCCTCAACCACTCGCCGCTCTTCCTGGACTTCCTCGAAGGCAAGGCCGACTTCCCGTGCACCGCCTGGGCCATTCCCAACTACTCCCTCTTCGGCTGGCAGCGCCCCTGCTATCTGATGAGCGACGGATATGTCCCGACCTACCGTCAGCTCATCGAGGAGACCGACTGGGACAAATACGGCCGCGGCAAGGACGCGCGCTGCGCCAACTGCATGGCGCACTGCGGCTACGAGCCGACCGCCGTACTCGCCACCATGGGCTCCCTCAAGGAGTCCCTGCGCGCGGTCCGCGAGACGGTCGCCGGGACGCGGTGACGACGTCATGACTACTGGAGAGCCGGTCTCACTGGGGCTCCCCGGGTTGCCGGCCCGGCCTGTCGCGGTGCGTCGTGTTTCGCGCCGGATCCAGGTCGGGTCGGTGGCGGTCGGTGGGGATGCGCCGGTGTCGGTGCAGTCGATGACGACGACGCGTACGTCGGATGTGGGTGCGACGTTGC
>NZ_JBSGVS010000053.1:0-68971 GCF_053608565.1 Streptomyces sp. NPDC055025 | reverse complement strand
GGGGACGGGCCTCCGTCGTGATCACTGCCGGAAGAGCCCGACGGGAGGGTCCGTCAGGGGGATCCGTCGGGACGACCTGCCCGCGGGGGCCTCGGCTGCTCCACCGAAGGCCCCCGGAGGTCCGTCACTGACCCTCGAACTTCTCGCTGACCCCGTCGTAGATGCCCTTGGCGACATCGCCGAGGCGCGGGCCGGCCAGCCAGCCCGCCGTCACCGGGCCTATGGAGGTGTTGGAGACCAGCGCGGGCTCGCCGTCCTGTCCGGTCGCGACCCAGCCGCCACCGGACGAACCGCCCGTCATGGTGCAGCCGACGCGGTACATCGTCGGGTCGTCGGCCTTCAGCGACAGCCGGCCCGGCTTGTCCTCGCACTGGAAGAGCTTCTGGCCGTCGAACGGCGCTGCCGCCGGGTAGCCCGTCGCCGTCATGCTCTCGATGCTCGGAGTGGCCGGAGCGTTGAACTCCACCGGCAGTGCCGAACCGACCGTCTCCTCCAGCGACTTGCCGTCACCGCCCTTCTCCGGGGTGACATGGATCACCGCGAAGTCGTACGGGGCGCCCTGACCGCCGGTCGAGGCGCCCTGGGCTATCCACTGCTCGGAGGTCTGCGCCCAGTCGGCCCACCACACTCCGTGCGGTGCCACCTTCTCCTTCGCGGCGCTCTCCAGCTCCGCCCCCGACAGCCCGTCGTTGTTGTACGACGGGACGAAGGCGAGGTTGCGGTACCAGCCGCCGCTCTTGCCCGCGTGCACACAGTGGCCGGCCGTCCAGACCATGTTGGACCGACCGGGGTGGGCCGGATCCTCGACGACGGTCGCCGAGCAGACCATCGAACCCCCGGGCCCGTCGAAGAACAGCTTCCCCGCCTCGGCGGCGTTGTCCCCGTACGGCGTGTTCACCGGCTGCGCGGTGACCGGCTGCGGTGTCGGGTCGGTGACTCCCTCGTCGCCGGAGATGTCCTGCTCCTCGACGGGCCGCTCGGGGGGCTTCTCCGCGTCCCGCATCCGGTCCGGGTCCCAGAGATCCTCGATGATCGGGTTGACGAAGTCCCGGGCCTCACGGAGCCACTTGTCCTTGTCCCAGTTCTTCCACTCGCCGCCCCGCCACTTGTCCAGATCGATCCCGTGCTCCTTGAGCCGGTCCTTCAGCTCGTCGGGAATCGTGATCTTGCCGTCGGACGACAGACCGCCGGAGTCACCCGGCTGGACGGCGGCGTTCTCCTCGCCGGTGCCGCAGGCGGTGGCCGTCAGCGCGAGCGCCACCGCGATCGAGGCCGCGGCCAGGGCTGGGGAGAATCCGCGCCGTGTGCTCCTCCCACGGCGTGCGGCGAGCGTCGGGCGAATGGGTCGCATGGCGTGATCCCCCTGGGACTTCGGAACAGTTCGGAACAGTTCGTACGGAAAGCGAATGACGAACCCCGGAAGCGGTGTTGAGGCCGGGGCAAGACCCTCCACTATGCCGGTGCCGATGGGGACGGCGCACGGCAGGGCTCCGGTTCCCGAGGGCCGTAAGGATCTTTGGACAGCCCGTGATCCCCGGCTTTCCGCGTCGTTGGTACGTACGGGGGACCCGGCAGGTGTTCACCGTCGAACATTCGGCGGGCGAGCGCCGTACTGACATGCGACCGAACCGTGACAGCGGGAGGACCGAACAGCCGTGGCCGTGACCGAACCCGCTCCGGCGTCGCCCACCGTCGCGCACGAGGGCATTCTCCGGCGTCACCCCCTCCGCGAATCGGCGGCCCGCACCTATGCGAGATCGCTGCCCGTCGTGCCGGTGCGCGCACGGGGGCTGACGATCGAAGGGGCCGACGGGCGACGGTATTTGGACTGTCTCTCCGGGGCGGGTGCCCTGGCACTCGGACACAACCATCCGGTCGTCCTGGAGGCGATCAGAAAGGTCCTCGACTCCGGCGCCCCGCTGCATGTCCTCGATCTCGTCACCCCCGTGCAGGACGTCTTCACCACCGAACTGTTCGCCACGCTGCCACCGCGGTTCGCGGAGAACGCCCGGCTGCGGTTCTGCGGCCCCGCGGTCGGCGACGCCGTCGGAGCCGCCATCGAGCTCGTCCGCTCCGCCACCGGCCGTGACGGTCTCCTCACCTTCACCGGCGCACACCACGGGACGACGGCCGGTGCCCTCGCCGCCTCCGCCGGGGCCCGGGACGTACGGGTGACCCGGCTGCCCTATCCGTACGACTACCGCTGCCCCTTCGGTATCGGCGGCGAACGCGGCGCCGAACTCGCCGTCCGCTGGACCGAGAACCTCCTCGACGACCCCGGCGGAGGGGTGCCGCCCTCCGCCGGAATGATCGTCGAAGCGGTCCAGGACGAGGGCGGAGTGATCCCCGCCCCCGATGCCTGGCTGCGCGGAATGCGCGAGGTGACCGCCGACCGCTCCATTCCGCTCATCGCCGACGAGGTGCAGACCGGGGTGGGGCGGACCGGCACCTTCTGGGCGGTGGAGCACAGCGGCGTCGTCCCCGATGTGATGGTGCTCTCCAAGGCGATCGGCGGCTCCCTTCCACTGGCCGTCATCGTGTACCGCGCGGACCTCGACCGCCGGCCGCCCCGAGACCGTACGGACACCTTCCGCGGCAATCAGCTCGCGATGGCGGCGGGCGCGGCCACCCTCGCCTACGTACGGGAGAACAAGCTCGCCGATCGCGCAGCTCTTCTCGGCGCCCGCATGCTGGGACAGCTCCAGGGGCTCGCCGCGAACCACCGCTGTGTCGGAGATGTGCGCGGCCGTGGTCTCATGATCGGTGTGGAACTCGTCGCCCCGGCGGCCGGTGCCCCCGCGCCACCGGACCCCGCACTCGCCGCCGCCGTCCAGCGGGAGTGTCTGAGCCGCGGTCTCATCGTCGAACTCGGCGGACGGCGGTCCGCCGTCGTACGTCTGCTCCCTCCTCTCACGCTCACCGATGAACAGGCCGGTGCGGTCGTCGACCGCTTCGCCGATGCTCTGGCCGCCGCGGAGCGTGCCGCACTCCGCCGGAGCGAAGCCGGACTGTCCCACTGACCCCGGACACCCTCAAGGAAGCCCGCGTGAACCCCACTCCCTCACCCGATGTGCCCGAGGCCGACGGCCGTTCCACCGCCCATTCCCGGAACCACGACCAGGGGCACGAGCGAGGGAACGACCCGGCGCGGGCCGCCCGCACCGTCGAGTCCCCGACCGTGCCACGGCAGCCGGAGGGCGGTTTCGACGAGCAACTCCCCGTAGCCGCAGCGCCGTTCGCGGGCCCCACGGCGGTGGCCGACCAGCTCGACCACCCCGACCCGCAGAAGGCGGCCGACGCGGCAGCCACCGAGAATCTGCTGCGCTGCTGGGTCCGGGAGACCGACCTGCCCCGCCCCGACGGCAGTGTGCTGAGGATCCCGCTCGACGCCAGTGGCACCGCCCTTCTCGTCCCCGTCCGATACTGGTCGGCCACCGGCTGGCACCGCTTCGGCATGCCCTTCCTGGAGAACGCCCCCGAGGACGCCCCCGCCGCCGAAGCCGTCACCGTCGCCGCGCTCCTCGGCCGCGAGTCGGGCCGCTACCAGGGAGCCGATCTGGTCGGCCGGGTCGCCAACTCTCTGTGGCACACCGCCGAATTCCTCGCCGACCGGCGCCGCCGCCCCGGCGCCGGAGCCGGCGCCGACCTCTTCCTCACCGCCGAGCAGTCACTGCTCCTCGGCCACCCCCTGCACCCCACCCCCAAGAGCCGGGACGGACTCTCCGAGACCGAGGCCCGGCTCTACTCACCCGAGATGCGCGGCTCCTTCCCCCTCCACTGGATGGCCGTCGACCGGTCCGTACTGGCCACCGACTCGGCCTGGACCGAGCAGGGCCGTATCGTCCCCGCCGAACTGCTCACCACCCGTCTCCTCGGCGACGTACCCCTTCCCGGACACACCGTCCCGCTGCCCCTCCATCCCTGGCAGGCACGCGAGTTGAGGCACAGGCCCGCCGTCGCCGCGCTGCTCGACGCCGGTCTGCTGCACGATCTGGGGCCCCAGGGCGCCCCTTGGCATCCCACCTCCTCGATCCGCACGGTGCACCGGTCCGGTGTCCCCGCCATGCTCAAACTCTCGCTGGGCCTGCGCATCACCAACTCCCGCCGCGAGAACCTCCGCAAGGAGCTCCACCGTGGTGTCGAGGTGCACCGGCTGCTCCGCGGCGGACTCGCCAAGGAGTGGCAGGCGGCACACCCCGGCTTCGACATCGTCCGTGACCCCGCCTGGCTCGCCGTCGACACCCCGGACGGTGAAGCGGTGAGCGGACTCGACGTCATGGTGCGCCACAACCCGTTCGCCCCCGGCGACGACGCCGTCTGTATCGCCGCACTGACCGCTCCACGCCCCTATCCCGGCCGTGCCGTTACGCATTCGCGTCTCGCCGAGATCGTCCTCACCCTCGCCGCCCGCACCGGTCGTTCCCGCGCGGCCGTGTCCGCCGAGTGGTTTCTGCGCTATCTCGACCAGGTCGTACGTCCGGTGCTCTGGCTCGACGGCACGGCGGGCATCGCCCTTGAGGCCCACCAGCAGAACACCCTGGTGCTCCTCGACCCCGACGGCTGGCCCGTCGGGGGCCGCTACCGCGACAACCAGGGCTACTACTTCCGTGAATCCCACCGCCCCTCCCTGGAACGCCGCCTTCCCGGCATCGGCTCGGTCAGCGACACCTTCGTCTCCGACGAGGTCACCGACGAGCGCTTCGTCTACTACCTCGGCATCAACAATGTCCTCGGTCTCATCGGCGCGTTCGGCGCGCAGGGGCTCGCCGACGAACGCGTCCTCATCGCCGCCTTCCGCCAGTTCCTCGGCGGCGCCGCGGGACTCGGCTCACCCCTGCCCGGCCGGCTTCTGGAACCCGCCACGCTGCGCTGCAAGGCCAATCTGCTCACCCGGCTGCACGGCCTCGACGAGCTGGTCGGGCCCGTCGACACCCAGTCCGTCTATGTCACCATCGCCAACCCCCTTCGCCAGTGAAGGAACACGACCCGTCCGAACTGCTGAGAGGAGAGCGCCCCGTGCCTCCCACCGATGCCAGCGCCGACACCGGAGCCGACCCCACCCCGAGAACCGGTGGGAGTACCGAGGACACCCTCGACCTGCGGCTGCCCGACGAGCTCATCGCGCTGTTCGGAGAGCACGGGCCGACGGACATGGACCCGTCACCCGACAGCACCCCGGCCGGCGATCTGCTCGACAGCCCCGCCGGCTGGGGTCCCGCCGCCACCCCGGCCGGTGTCTTCCAGCTCGTCCCGGTCCGTATCGAGCGTGACCTCTCGCTGGTCAGCCGCTGGATGAACGATCCCGCAGTCGCGGCTTTCTGGGAGCTGGCGGGTCCGGAGTCCGTCACCGCCGCCCATCTACGCCCCCAGCTCGACGGCGACGGCCGCAGTGTCCCCTGTCTCGGTGCCCTCGCCGGCGTTCCGATGAGCTATTGGGAGATCTACCGCGCGGACCTCGACCCTCTCGCGCGCCATTACCCCGCCCGTCCGCACGACACCGGGATCCATCTTCTGCTGGGAGGCGTCGCCGACCGCGGCCGCGGTGTCGGCACCGCCCTCCTCAGAGCCGTCTCCGATCTCATCCTCGATCACCGTCCTCGCTGCGCGCGCGTCATCGCCGAACCCGACCTGCGCAACACCCCCTCCGTCTCCGCCTTCCTCAGCGCCGGCTTCCGCTTCTCGGCGGAGGTCGACCTTCCCGACAAGCGAGCCGCTCTCATGGTCCGCGACCGCGCCCTTCGCGACCTGCTGTGAACGATCCGCTGCCTTACATACACCGCTCGATCCCCATCGGTTCCATCCCGAGGAGTCCTTGTGCCGAAGTCCCCTGCCACCCATGACTCCCCCGCCGTCCACGACTCCATCGCCGCTCCCGACTCCTCAGCCGCTCCTGACTCCACCACCCCCGGCCCCACCGTCCTCACCCCGCTGTTCGCCCCACCCGAGCTGAATCCCCGGGCCTGGGACCGGGCGGCCGGCCGCCTTCTCGCCAAACTCCTCGGAGAATTCGCGTACGAGCAGATCATCGAGCCGGTCCCCGTCCGCGGCGCCGCCGACGGCCAGTACGCCCTCACTCTCGACAACGGCGAGACACTCACCTTCCGCGCCACGCGCGGCGCCTACGACGACTGGCGCGTCGAACCGGGCTCCGCCGAGTACCGGAACCAGCCCTTCACGGACCCGCTCCGCTTCCTGCCGCTCGCCCGCGGGCTGCTCGGACTCGACGGCGAGACCCTCGGCCATCTCGTCCGTGAACTCACCACGACGCTCGCCGCCGACGCGAGACTCGACCACACGGCCCTCACCGCCGTGCGTCTCGCCGACCTCGACTACGCCGACCTCGAAGGCCACCAGACCGGGCACCCCTGGATCGTCCTCAACAAGGGCCGTGTCGGCTTCTCCGCCACCGACGCCGCGCGCTGGGCGCCCGAGGCCCGTACCCCGGCCCGGCTCCCCTGGATCGCGGTCAGCACCACCCTCGCCACCTACCGGGGCGTCTCCGCACTGCGTACCCCCGAGCTGCTCTACACCCGCGAACTCGACCCCGCCGTCCGTGAGCGCTTCGACTCCGTCCTCCGGGACCGCGGCCTCGACCCCGCCGCCTATCTCTATCTCCCCGTGCACCCCTGGCAGTGGGCGGAGGTCCTGCTCCCGCTCTACGCGCCCGCCATAGCCGGGGGAGCGATCGTTCCGCTCCCCACCGACGGCGATCTACGGCTGCCGCAGCAGTCCATCCGTACGTTCCTGAACGTCGAACGCCCCGACCGGCACACGGTCAAACTGCCCCTGTCCATCCTCAACACCCTGGTCTGGCGCGGACTCCCCACCGAGCGCACGCTCGCCGCCCCCGCTGTCACCGCGTGGGTGCACGGAGTAAGGGACGCCGACCCCTTCCTGCGCGACGAGTGCGGTGTCGTCCTGCTCGGCGAAGTCGCCTCCGTGACGGTCGAGCACCCGCTCTACGATCACCTCCCCGAGGTCCCGTACCAGTACAAGGAACTGCTCGGGGCGATCTGGCGCGAGCCCCTCCAGACCCGGCTCGCCCCCGGTGAGCGCGCCCGTACCCTCGCCTCCCTCATCCATACGGATCCCCAGGGGCGAGCGTTCACCGCCGAGCTCGTCGCCCGTTCTGGTCTGCCGCCGGCCCGCTGGCTCCAGCGGCTCTTCTCGGCGCTGCTGCCGCCCCTGCTGCACTTCCTCTACCGCTACGGAACGGTCTTCTCCCCGCACGGTGAGAACGCCATCGTCGTCTTCGACGATCAGGACGTCCCGGTACGGCTGGCGATCAAGGACTTCGTCGACGATGTGAACATCAGCGCCCAGCCGCTGCCCGAGCACGACGCGATGCCCGGAGATGTGAAGGACGTCCTCCTTACCGAGGAGCCGTCCTTCCTCATCCAGTTCATCCATTCAGGGCTCTTCGTCGGGGTCTTCCGCTATCTGGCACCGCTGTGCGAGGACCAACTCGGTTTGCCGGAGGACGAGTTCTGGTCCCTCGTACGGGCGGAGATCCTGCGCTACCAGGTCCGGTTCCCGGAGCTGGAGAAGCGTTTCGAGGCATTCGACCTGCTCACGCCCCGTATCGAGCGTCTCTGCCTCAACCGCAACCGGCTCCATCTCGACGGTTACCGGGACCGCGCCCACCGGCCGCACGCCGCCGTGCACGGTACGGTTCCCAATCCGCTGGCGGCCCGGCGGCAGGACGAGTGATCGCCGTTGTCAGTGGCGCCCCGTAGGGTGGTCGGGCTATGACGAAGCCATCACTCCCCGAGCTCCTCCACGCCGCCGTCAGCTCCGTCGGCGGCGTGGAACGGCCAGGCCAGGTCACCATGGCCGAGGCCGTCGCCGAAGCCATCGACGCCCCGTCCCATCTGCTCGTCCAGGCCGGCACCGGCACCGGCAAGTCGCTGGGCTATCTCGTGCCCGCGCTGGCACACGGCGAGCGGGTCGTGGTGGCCACGGCCACCCTGGCGCTCCAGCGCCAGCTCGTGGAGCGGGACCTTCCGCGTACGGTCGACGCGCTGCATCCGCTGCTGCGCAGACGTCCGGAATTCGCGATGCTCAAGGGCCGTTCCAACTATCTCTGTCTGCACCGGCTGCGCGAAGGTGTGCCGCAGGACGAGGAGGACGGTCTCTTCGATCAGTTCGAGGCGGCGGCGCCCAGCAGCAAGCTGGGCCAGGACCTGCTGCGGATGCGGGACTGGGCGGACGAGACCGAGACGGGCGACCGCGACGATCTGACGCCCGGTGTCTCGGACCGTGCCTGGGCCCAGGTCTCCGTCTCGTCCCGGGAGTGCCTGGGTGCGACGAAATGCGCCTACGGCATGGAGTGCTTCGCCGAGCAGGCGCGGGAGCGCGCCAAGCTCGCCGAGGTCGTCGTCACCAACCACGCGCTTCTCGCGATCGACGCCATCGAGGGCGCGCCGGTGCTGCCCGAGCACGAGGTGCTGATCGTCGACGAGGCCCATGAACTGGTCTCACGGGTCACCGGAGTCGCCACCGGCGAGCTGACCCCGGGGCAGGTGCACCGCGCGGTGCGCCGTTCGGCGAAGCTGGTGAACGAGAAGGCGGCGGACGCCCTTCAGACGGCGGCCGAGACCTTCGAACGGGTGATGGAGCTGGCTCTCCCCGGCCGGCTCGAAGAGGTCCCCGAGGATCTCGGCTACGCCCTGATGGCGCTGCGCGACGCGGCCCGTACGGTCATCTCGGCACTGGGCTCGACCCGCGACAAGTCCGTACAGGACGAGGACGTCGTACGGAAGCAGGCCCTGGGGTCCGTCGAATCCGTCCACACGGTGGCGGAGCGGATCGCCAACGGTTCCGAGTACGACGTCGTCTGGTTCGAGCGGCACGACCGGTTCGGCGCCTCCCTCCGGGTCGCGCCGCTCTCCGTGTCGGGACTGCTGAGGGAGAAGCTCTTCGCCGACCGGTCCGTCGTCCTCACCTCCGCCACCTTGAAGCTCGGCGGTGACTTCAACGGAGTGGGCGCCTCGCTCGGTCTGGCGCCGGAAGGCACGGAAGGGGACGACATTCCGCAGTGGAAGGGCATTGATGTCGGCTCGCCCTTCGACTACCGCAAGCAGGGCATCCTCTATGTCGCGCGCCATCTCGCCACGCCGGGACGGGAGGGTTCGCGCGGCGACATGATGGATGAGCTGGCGGAGCTGGTGGAGGCGGCGGGTGGCCGTACGCTCGGGCTCTTCTCCTCGATGCGGGCCGCCCAGGCGGCGGCGGAGGAACTGCGCGGCAGACTGGACGTGCCGATCCTGCTCCAGGGCGAGGAGACGCTCGGTGAGCTGATCAAGGCCTTCGCCGCCGATCCGGGGACGTGTCTGTTCGGCACGCTCTCGCTGTGGCAGGGCGTCGATGTGCCGGGGCCCAGTTCTCAGCTTGTGGTGATGGACCGCATTCCCTTCCCACGCCCCGACGACCCGTTGATGAGCGCGCGCCAGAAGGCGGTGGAGGAAGCCGGCGGCAACGGGTTCATGGCGGTGGCCGCGACGCATGCCGCCCTGCTCATGGCCCAGGGCGCCGGACGGCTCGTACGGGCGACCGGGGACCGCGGTGTCGTGGCCGTGCTCGACCCGAGGCTGGCCAATGCCCGGTACGGCAGCTTTCTGCGCGCCTCCCTGCCCGATTTCTGGTACACCACGGACCGTGATCAGGTTCGGCGGTCCCTCGCGGCGATCGATGCCCTGGCCCAGACCGCCGAGGGGTAGTCGCCGCATGCGCCGGGGGCCTGCCTGTCCTGGGCGTGAAGCGGGCTGTTCAGGGTGTGAAGCGGGCCCCGGGACGGGCGCAGGGGTCCCGGGGCCCGGTCGGAGCCGGTGGAGTCGTCACACCCGGCGCAGAACCGCGACCACCTTGCCGAGGATCGTCGCCTCGTCACCGGGGATCGGTTGATACGCCGCGTTGTGCGGGAGCAGCCAGACATGGCCGTCCTCACGACGGAAGCGCTTGACCGTGGCCTCGCCGTCCAGCATCGCGGCGACGATGTCACCGTTCTCCGCGACCGGCTGGCGGCGGACCGTCACCCAGTCACCGTCACAGATCGCGGCCTCGATCATCGAATCGCCCACGACCTTGAGGACGAACAGCTCACCGTCCCCGACCAGTTGGCGGGGGAGCGGGAAGACATCCTCGACCGACTCCTCGGCGAGGATCGGTCCGCCCGCCGCGATCCGGCCGACCAGCGGGACATACGAGGCGGCGGGCTTGCCGGTCGTATCCGTCTGCTGGGTGCTCGGCTGGTCGGACCCGCGTACCTCGTACGCCCTGGGCCGGTGCGGGTCGCGGCGCAGAAAGCCCTTGCGCTCCAGAGCCATGAGCTGATGGGCGACGGACGAGGTGCTGGAGAGGCCCACGGCCTGGCCGATCTCCCGCATCGAGGGCGGATAGCCACGCCGCTGGACGGAGTCACGGATGACCTCGATGACCCGCCGCTGGCGGTCGGTGAGGCCGGAGCTGTCCGCCCTGATTCCTGGAGGTCGGCCGGGCAATGACCGGGTGGGCTTGGGCCCCTCCGGATTCATGATCGCGTCATTCATGGCATGCACCGGCTCGAGTCGGCTCTGGGAGCGGTCCTGGGCAGTGATGGTGGCACTGTCTGCGGTGGTGGTCACGTCGGGCCCCTCTCGAAATGTTCTCCCTAGCTGGACAACGGTAGTAGCTTTCGAAAGGTTGCGCCAAACACACGTTCGAGTGAAAAATCGTAGAGTGCCTGTCGTAACTCTCCGGCTAGGTGTATGGGCCCCGTGTGTGGCGGTGTGTGGCGTGCTCGTCACGGTACCGTCCGCGGCCGCGCCGCCGTGGTCCGGGGCGCGGTCCGAGTTTCCGGCGGGTGGGCCGGAGGCGTGTCCGAGGTGCCCCTCCCGTACTCTCGTGGCCGGTTCGCGCGGCTCCGCGGGACCTGCCCCCGTATACGACACGCGTCAGGGCCTAGGATGCGGTCAAACCCCAGATCTAGTGGTTGGATTGTCGCGGCCACCCAGAGGTTGTGGTCCCCGGTCTCGGTAGGTCGAGGCCATCGCCTATGCTGGGGGTTGCTTCGAGGGGCTCTTCACGGGCCCTGACGGGGCTGTTCAGTCACGCCGTGAAGGAGGGTTGGGAGCCATGTACTGCCCCTTCTGCAGGCACCCCGACAGCCGTGTCGTCGACAGTCGCACCACGGACGACGGGACGTCGATCCGGCGCCGTCGGCAGTGCCCCGACTGCTCCCGCCGTTTCACGACGGTGGAGACCGCGTCACTGATGGTGATCAAGCGCAGCGGGGTGACCGAACCCTTCAGCCGTACCAAGGTCATCTCCGGCGTGCGCAAGGCATGCCAGGGACGGCCGGTCACCGAGGACGCTCTCGCCCAGCTCGGCCAGCGGGTCGAGGAGGCGGTGCGCGCCACCGGGAGCGCCGAGCTGACCACCCATGACGTGGGACTGGCCATACTCGGCCCACTGCGGGAACTCGACCTTGTCGCGTACCTGCGCTTCGCATCCGTGTACCGGGCGTTCGACTCGCTCGAGGACTTCGAGGCCGCCATCGCGGAACTGCGCGAGCGGCCTCCCGCAGACAAGTGCGGCGCCGGCGGGACCCATGAGGTCCCCGTGCCCGCCACCGCCGCGGACTGACCGGCCGGCTCGGTCCGGCCGCTCCGCGGCAACAAAGACCCGTCACGGGCGCCCCGCGCGCGCCCGAGGCTTTTGGAACACACCCCGTGCCATGGGAAGAGCATGGCACTTCAGGGCGTTTTTGTACGTATATGGGAGGCGGCATGACAGAGACGACGAGCGGCCCGGCACGAGGTTCCCGAACCAAGGGGATCAAGGCCGGCAAGGGGCTGCGTATCGAGCGGATCCACACGACACCCGGCGTGCATCCGTACGACGAGGTGGTCTGGGAGCGCCGTGATGTCGTCATGACCAATTGGCGCGACGGCTCGGTCAATTTCGAGCAGCGTGGCGTCGAGTTCCCCGACTTCTGGTCGCTGAACGCGGTCAACATCGTCACCAGCAAGTACTTCCGCGGGGCCGTCGGCACCCCGCAGCGCGAGACCGGCCTCAGGCAGCTCATCGACCGGATCGTGAAGACCTACCGCAAGGCAGGCGAGGACTACCACTACTTCGCCTCGCCCGCCGACGCCGAGATCTTCGAGCACGAACTGGCCTATGCCCTGCTGCACCAGGTCTTCAGCTTCAACTCGCCGGTGTGGTTCAACGTCGGCACCCCCCAGCCGCAGCAGGTCTCGGCCTGCTTCATCCTCTCCGTCGACGACTCCATGGACTCGATCCTGGACTGGTACAAGGAAGAGGGGATGATCTTCAAGGGGGGCTCGGGCGCCGGTCTGAACCTCTCCAGGATCCGTTCCTCCAAGGAACTGCTCTCCTCCGGCGGCAATGCCTCGGGCCCGGTCTCCTTCATGCGGGGGGCCGACGCGTCCGCGGGAACGATCAAGTCCGGTGGCGCCACGCGCCGTGCCGCCAAGATGGTCATCCTTGACGTCGACCACCCCGACATCGAGGACTTCATCCAGACCAAGGTCAAGGAAGAGGAGAAGATCCGCGCCCTGCGGGACGCGGGCTTCGACATGGATCTGGGCGGCGACGACATCACGTCCGTCCAGTACCAGAACGCCAACAACTCGGTCCGTGTGAACGACGAGTTCATGAAGGCCGTCGAGGCCGGCGGGAAGTTCGGGCTGCGCGCCCGTATGACCGGCGATGTCATCGAAGAGGTCGAGGCCAAGTCGCTCTTCCGTAAAATGGCGGAGGCGGCATGGGCCTGTGCCGACCCGGGCATTCAGTACGACGACACGATCAACCGCTGGCACACCTGCCCCGAGTCCGGCCGGATCAACGGCTCGAACCCGTGCAGTGAGTACATGCACCTGGACAACACCTCGTGCAACCTGGCCTCCCTGAACCTGATGAAGTTCCTCAAGGACGACGGCAAGGGCAATCAGTCCTTCGAGTCCGAGCGCTTCGCCAAGGTCGTCGAGCTGGTCATCACCGCGATGGACATCTCCATCTGCTTCGCGGACTTCCCCACGCAGAAGATCGGGGAGAACACCCGCGCCTTCCGCCAGCTCGGCATCGGCTACGCCAACCTCGGCGCCCTGCTGATGGCCACGGGCCACGCGTACGACTCGGACGGCGGCCGGGCTCTGGCCGGTGCCATCACCTCGCTGATGACGGGCACGTCGTACCGGCGCTCCGCCGAGCTGGCCGCGGTAGTCGGTCAGTACGACGGCTACGCCCGTAACGCCGAGCCGCACAAGCGCATCATGAAGCAGCACTCCGACGCCAACGCCACGGCCATCCGTATCGACGACCTGGACACCCCGATCTGGGCAGCGGCCACGGAGGCCTGGCAGGACGTCCTCCGCCTCGGTGAGAAGAACGGCTTCCGCAACGCCCAGGCCTCGGTCATCGCGCCGACCGGCACCATCGGTCTCGCGATGTCCTGCGACACCACCGGGCTGGAGCCCGACCTCGCCCTGGTCAAGTTCAAGAAGCTGGTCGGCGGCGGCTCGATGCAGATCGTCAACGGCACGGTGCCGCAGGCGCTGCGCCGCCTCGGCTATCAGCCGGAGCAGATCGAGGCGGTCGTCGCCCATATCGCCGAGCACGGCAATGTGATCGACGCTCCCGGTCTGAAGACCGAGCACTACGAGGTGTTCGACTGCGCGATGGGCGAGCGCTCCATCTCCGCGATGGGCCATGTCCGCATGATGGCGGCCATCCAGCCGTGGATCAGCGGTGCGCTGTCCAAGACGGTGAACCTCCCGGAGAGCGCCACCGTCGAGGACGTCGAAGAGGTCTACTTCGAGGCCTGGAAGATGGGCGTCAAGGCGCTCGCGATCTACCGTGACAACTGCAAGGTCGGGCAGCCGCTCTCCGCGAAGAAGAAGGACGAGAAGGTCGCGGAGAAGGCCGAGGACACCATCCGCCAGGCGGTGGAGAAGGTCATCGAGTACCGCCCGGTCCGCAAGCGTCTCCCCAAGGGCCGTCCCGGTCTCACCACCTCCTTCACGGTGGGCGGCGCCGAGGGCTATATGACCGCCAACTCCTACCCCGACGACGGTCTCGGCGAGGTCTTCCTCAAGATGTCCAAGCAGGGCTCGACCCTCGCGGGCATGATGGACGCCTTCTCGATCGCCGTCTCGGTCGGTCTTCAGTACGGTGTCCCGCTGGAGACCTATGTCTCCAAGTTCACCAATATGCGGTTCGAGCCGGCCGGTATGACGGACGACCCGGACGTACGGATGGCGCAGTCGATCGTCGACTACATCTTCCGCAGGCTCGCGCTGGACTTCCTGCCCTTCGAGACGCGCTCGGCCCTCGGGATCCACTCGGCCGAGGAGCGTCAGCGTCATCTGGACACCGGTTCCTACGAGCCGTCCCTGGACGACGAGACGCTGGACAGCGAGAGCCTCGTCCAGTCCGCCCCGCGCACGCCGGAGCCGCTGAAGGCGGTCTCCGCTGCCGAGGTCGCCGGCCCGGCCGCGATCCCTGCCCCCAAGGAGGCCCACACCTCGGCCGAACTGGTCGAGATGCAGCTCGGCATCAGCGCCGACGCACCGCTCTGCTTCTCCTGCGGTACGAAGATGCAGCGGGCGGGGTCCTGCTACATCTGCGAGGGATGCGGCTCCACGAGCGGCTGCAGCTGATACCGGCCGAAGGGCGCCGGGCGTGACATCCGACCGAGGACGCCGCGTCCGGGCACCCGGCCCCGGGCACCCCGGTGGCCGCCGGCCGGTGTAGTCCGAGCGTGATTCGATCGCTCGCCAAGGGGATCGGCCACCGGCCGATCCCCTTGGTCAGGCGGTGCCCATCAGGGCGCCGAAGGACTGCGGGTCGGTGTCGAAGCCGTGGACAGCGGTGTGGAACTTCCATGCCCCTGACGAATCACGCGTGAACTGCGCGAGAGTCGCCGCGGTGGCGTCGGGAACATCCGCGAAGTCGTGCTTCGCCAGCTCGGTGTACCCCTCCAGAACGCGGAGCTGCGCGTTGGCTATGTCGGCGAACGTCCTTCGTCCGTCGCGCTGCTGAATGGCCACGCCCACCACCACGCGGTGGTACGCGACCGCCAGCCGGTCCAGCTCCAGCGTCATCTCCTCATCGGCGCCGAATCCCTGACCTGTCCGACTCTCCCGGTCCAGGGTGATCGTGCCGTCCGGTGAGCGGCTTCCGAAGTGGACGAGATAGGCCGGTTTGTCGCTCGGGTCCTTCGACGTATAAGTCGCCGCGACGATATCGAGATCGTGCGGGGGCGCGCCCAGGGGACTGGGATCCCACTTGAGCGTGACCTCGACCTTCGCCACTCCTCTGTTGAGACTGCTCACCGGTCTTCCCCCTCTTCCCATCCGGGCCGGAACTCCGGGCCTCGCACGCAAGGCTAGACCGGGGCACCGACAACAGGCGGCGCGATCAGTCCAGTTGACGCCACGTTGGCCGATACTCGCCGCGCTCCGTGTTCGTACAGGCGATCCGGGTAGGGTGCACTCCGCCGGAGCGTGACCCCCGCCAGGCTCCGCGCCGTACGATGGCGCGGTGCTGGTCAAGTGGACGCGCTGCACCGTGGTC
This sequence comes from Streptomyces sp. NPDC055025, assembly GCF_053608565.1. NCBI lineage: Bacteria > Bacillati > Actinomycetota > Actinomycetes > Kitasatosporales > Streptomycetaceae > Streptomyces > Streptomyces sp. NPDC055025. The sequence continues at coordinate 53,395 of NZ_JBSGVS010000053.1, read as the reverse complement.
GACCGACGAGGTTTCGAACGCGGACAGCGTAAATGGGCGGGGTTGCTCGGTGAGCCGGGATTCCGGGGGCAGGGCGGGGGGTGGAGCCGGACGAAGCCGGGTGTGGCCCACGTCTTCGCGTTCTGGGAGAGCCGTGCGTTCTACGACTCCTTCATGGCGCGCTCCCATGACCGGCTGGCTGCCGCGCAATCGGGGACATACAGGGACGTCCAGACCAAACTATTTGATTACCGATTCGATGTGAAGACCGGCTTCGAGCCACGCTTCACCGACGCGGATGTGGTGCGCGTAGCGCACTGCAAGGTCCATGAGGACCGAGTCGAGCATTACGCGCTGATGCAGGAGAAGGTGTGGAACCCCGCGATGGCGGGGTCGCCCGGGATGGTGCGCGGACTGTTCGGGGAGGCGCCCGGCCATGAGTTCATCGTGCTCTCGATGTGGCAGTCGGCGGCGGAGCACGGAAAGTACCGGGTCGAACGGGTGGAGCGGCTGACGCTGCGTGCCCAGACCGCGGCGGACGTGGCGGCGCTGGCCGGAGACGTCGTCGATCTCGAATCGACCTGGACGGTGTGACGCGCCCGCGGAAGCCGGACGGGGGCATGCCCGCGGGTGCGGAGCATTCGTAGGACCCGTCGGTACGCCCCGGTCGGTGCCGCTCCCCGGCACCGATCTAGGGTCGGGGCATGGCACGACCGCGGCGCATTGTCCTTGTCCGGCACGGAGAGTCCGAGGGCAACGCAGATGACACGGTGTACGAACGCGAGCCCGACCATGCCCTGAGACTCACCGAGAAGGGCAGGCGGCAGGCCGAGGAGACCGGCGTACGGCTGCGCGAGATGTTCGGCCGTGAGCAGGTCAGCGTCTATGTCTCGCCCTACCGCCGTACGCACGAGACCTTCCAGGCCTTCGGTCTCGATCCGGATCTGGTGCGGATACGGGAGGAGCCGCGGCTGCGCGAGCAGGACTGGGGGAACTGGCAGGACCGGGACGACGTACGCCTCCAGAAGAGCTACCGCGACGCCTACGGGCACTTCTTCTACCGGTTCGCGCAGGGTGAGTCGGGCGCCGATGTGTACGACCGGGTCGGCGCCTTCCTGGAGTCCCTGTACCGGAGCTTCGAGGCACCCGACCCACCGGAGAACGTGCTGCTGGTGACCCATGGACTGACCATGCGGCTGTTCTGCATGCGGTGGTTCCACTGGTCGGTCGCGGAGTTCGAGTCGCTGTCGAACCCGTGCAACGCGGAGACGCGCACGCTGCTGCTCGGCGCGGACGGCCGGTACACCCTGGACAGGCCGTTCGAGCGCTGGCGCACCCCGGAACCGTACGGTCCCACCGGTTAGAGTGACGGGCGATGACCGCTTGGACTCCACGATGACCACTCGACCGATACCCGATACGGCGCGCTACGAACGCGCCCTGGCCAGTCTGCGTGGACTGTCCGTGGGAGACGCCCTGGGCTCCCAGTTCTTCGTACCGTCGAACGTTCCCCTGCTGAGGCGACGGGAGCTGCCGCCCGGCAGCTGGCAGTGGACCGATGACACCGAGATGGGCGCGTCGGTCCTGGCCGTGCTGGGCACGCTCGGCCGTATCGACCAGGACACGCTCGCGCGCTCCTTCGCCGAGCGCCATGACTTCGACCGCGGTTACGGTCCGGCCGTGAACCGGCTGCTCCGGCTGGTGCGCGAGGGCGGCGACTGGCGCGAGCTGGCCTCCGGGCTCTTCGACGGCCAGGGCTCGTGGGGCAATGGGGCCGCCATGCGTATCGCGCCTCTCGGCGCCTGGTACGCCGACGACCCGGAACAGGCCGCGCACCAGGCCGAGATCTCCGCGTACCCCACACATCAGCACCGTGAGGCCGTGGCGGGTGCGATGGCGGTGGCCGCCGCGGCCGCTCTCGCCGCGGATCCGGCGGGTCCGCCCACGCCCGAGGCCCTGCTGGACGGTGTGGTGGCGCTCGTACCGCGCAGCGCCGTGGGCGTGGGGCTGCGACGGGCGCGGGACATGCTCGACTACGGGGACGCGGGCACCGTCGCCGCCGTCCTCGGCTGTGGGCGGCGTACCAGCGCGCACGACACCGTGCCGTTCGCCCTCTGGTCGGCGGCCCGTGCCCTCGGTGACTTCGAGCGGGGCTTCTGGACGACGGCTCAGGTGGGCGGCGATGTCGACACGAACTGCGCCATCGTCGGGGGAGTGATCGCGGCCGGGAGCGCCGGAGCGCCGCCGCGGGAGTGGTCCGGGCGTACGGAGGAGCTGCCGGGATGGCTGTCCGCCGCCGTAACCGGGTGACCACTGCCGGCATTTGTTTGTCACGGTCCTGCCACAGGGGCACCTGAGGACCGCGGGACCTCCTTGCCCGCGTGGTTACTCTTTCCGCCACGCCGCCTTGATGATCTTCGACGGAGGCGTGCCGACGAGACACCGGGTCGTACGCGCCACTCCGCCGCGAAGGGGCCCGGTCGGGAGGGGGTCCCGTGACAGACACACCGTCCATACCCGCGCCGGCCAAGGAGCCGGACCCGGGTCGCGAGCCGGACGCGGGCCACGAGCCGAGGACGAAGAGCGAGCGGGGTGCGGGAAGCGGACAGGAGCCGCGGCGCGCGGCGGCTCCCGACTGGCAGCAGTGGCAGCCCCAGCGGCCCGAGCCACCCGTCTGGGTGACCGAGATCAGCCCCGTCACCCCGGCCCCGATCCGCGCCGCCGCACTCTGGTCGGTCCTGGCGACCGCTCTGCTCAGCGCCCTGCTGCTGGGCGACGGGGTGGGGCTGAATCTGTTGATCGTGACGGTCCCGGCGGCCCTCGCCGCCTACCTCACCGCCCGGAACGCCGGTCGCCGTCCGCGCCCCTGGACACTGGTCTGGGCCCTCGGCGGCGTGGCACTGCTCGCCGTCCCCGCCCTCAACGACGCCGGTCTGCCGGTCTTCCTCGCCCTCGTGTCCGCACTGGCGCTCGGTTCGCTCGCGCTGCATGGCGCCCGCACCTGGCCGGGTGTGGTGTTCGGCCCGTTCGGTCTGCTCGGTTCGATCGGCAACGGCGTGGCATGGGGCCTGCGCGGTCTGCGCGAGCGCACCGGAAGATCGCGGAAACAGTTGATGCCCCTGATCCGCGGGGTCGTCGTCGCCGTGGTGCTGCTGTTCGTGTTCGGAGCGCTCTTCGCGGGCGCCGACGCGGCCTTCGCCGATCTGCTCGGTGGTCTGACCCCCGATGTGTCGGCCGCCGACGGGCCGTGGCGCTTCCTGCTGTTCGGCGTCGGACTCCTCGGCGCTCTCGCCGCCGCGAACACCGCGGCGGCGCCCCTGCGCTGGGACCGGATCACCGTACGCCCCGGCCGGGCCCGCGGCAGGATGGAGTGGGCGCTTCCGCTGATCGTTCTCAATCTGCTCTTCGCGGTCTTCATCGCGGTCCAGCTCGCCGTACTGTTCGGCGGCTATCGCAAGGTCTTCGAGAAGACCGGACTCACCCGTTCCGAATACGCGCGCCAGGGCTTCTGGCAACTGCTCTGGGTCACCCTCCTCGTCCTTCTCGTCGTCGGGCTGGCCCGCCGGTGGGCCCCGCGTGACGGTGCCCGCGACAGCGCGCTGGTCCGGGCCGTGCTCGGCGTTCTCTGTGTTCTCACACTCGTCGTGGCCGCCTCCGCGCTGCGCCGGATGGATCTGTACGTCGAGGAGTACGGACTGACACGGCTGCGTGTCTCGGTGGCGGCGATGGAGCTGTGGCTCGCTCTGGTGATCGTCCTGATTCTGGTGGCGGGAGCCGTGGGCGGACGGTGGCTGCCGCGCGCCGTCGCCGCCAGTGGCGCGGCGGCCGTGCTCACCTTCGGGCTGCTCTCGCCGGACGCCCTCGTGGCGGAGAGCAACGTGGACCGGTACGAGCGCCTGCACAAGCTCGACGTCGAGTACTTCCAGGCGCTGTCCGCCGACGCCGTACCGGCGCTGGACCGGCTTCCCGAGCCGCTGCGCTCCTGCGCTCTTGCCGGCATCGCGGAGAATCTGGCCGAGGCGGACGACAAGCCCTGGTACGCGACGAACTGGAGCGAGAAGAGGGCGCGCGAGATTCTGGCGAAGCGGGAGGCCGCCTACTCACCGGACTGCCAGGGGCCGGGTGACTGGATCGAGTACGGCGCTGACCTCGACGTCAACCGGCTGTGACGGTTCGGTACGTCCCGCGCGTACGGCCGATTCGCCGCGTACGGCCCGCACGTACGGCCGGTGCGTAAGGCCTGCGCCTACGGGACGCCCGGCGCTGCTGCCGGACGTCCCGTACGCGTATCCGTATCCGTACCGGCGCTCGGTGTCCGTACGCGCGCTCGTACCAGTACGGGGCCGGTACCGGAGCCGGGAATCGGGGTCCCGGACCGGGCGCGGAGCGGAAGCTAGGCCACCGGACCCGCTGCCTCCGCCCTGCCGCTGAGTGCCTCCAGATCGCTCTTGCGTACCCGGATCACCAGTGCCGCCGTCAGCAGCGCGACCGCCACCATGGCCACCGCCGCGATGAAAGCCGTCGAGATGCCCTGGGTCAGCACCTCGTGTCCCCAGCGTCCCGGCAGTTCGTGGGTCTTGGCCAGTTCCGCCTTCTGCGCGGGGCTCGCCTCCGCCATGAAGGACGGAAGTTGCCTCTCCGCCTCGTTGCGGCTGGCCGTGCCGAAGACGGTGACCAGGATCGAGAGCCCCAGCGAGCCTCCCACCTGCTGGCTCGCGTTGAGCAGTCCGGAGGCCGCGCCCGCCTCGTGCTGCGCGACGCCCGAGACGGCGGTCAGGGTGAGCGTGACGAAGTTCAGGCCCATACCGAAGCCGAAGAGCAGCAGTGGCCCGAGCACGCCACCCAGATATGAGCTGTCCGGGGTGATGAGCGTCTGCCAGAACAGACCGAGACCGGTGATGGCGGAACCGGTCACCATGAACGGCTTGGGACCGAGCACCGGAAGGAACCGCTGGGACAGTCCCGCCCCGACGATGATGGCGACCGTTACGGGCAGGAAAGCCAGACCGGACTGGATCGGGCTGTATCCGAGCACGTTCTGTACGAAAAGGACGATGAAGAAGAACATGCCGAACATCGCGGCGGCAAGGCTCAGCATGATGACGTAGGTGCCCGACCGGTTCCGGTCGGCGAACATCCTGAGCGGCGTGATGGGTTCCTTCGCCCGGGACTCGATCACCGCGAACATGGCGAGCAGCACCACCGAGGCCGCGAACGCGCCCAGCGTCAGCGGGTCCCGCCAGCCCTCCTCGGAGGCCCGGATGAATCCGTACACGAGCGACGCCATACCCAGCGTGGACGTCGCGGCGCCCGCGATGTCGAAGCGTCCCGGATGGCGCTCGGACTCATTGATGTACATCGGAGCGAGGACCGCGATCAGCACACCGATCGGTACATTGACGAAGAGGACCCAGCGCCAGTCGAGCCATTCGGTGAGCATGCCGCCTGTCAGCAGCCCTATCGCGCCACCACCCGCCGAGACGGCGGCGAAGACACCGAACGCCCTGTTCCGCTCGGGCCCTTCGGGGAAGGTGGTGGTGATCAGGGCGAGCGAGGTGGGCGAGGCGATCGCGCCGCCCACTCCCTGGAGCGCACGGGCGGCGAGCAACTGCCAGGGTTCCTGGGCGAAACCGCCCAGAAGGGACGCGAGGGTGAAGAGCAGGATGCCGGTCATGAAGACCCGGCGGCGGCCCAGGATGTCGCCGGCCCGGCCGCCGAGCAGCAGCAGACCGCCGAAGGTCAGGGTGTAGGCGCTCAGGACCCAGGAGAGATCCGTGGTCGAGAAACTCAGGGCGTCCTGGATATGAGGAAGCGCGATATTCACAATGGTCGCGTCGAGTACGACCATGAGCTGACAGGCCGCGATGACGGTGAGGGCGATCCCCGGTCGCCCGCTCCGACGGGCCGCGCCCGGTGGTTCGTTCCGTGTTTCGAGTTGAGAGGTTGTCACTGCTGGATCCCCCACAGGTGAATTAGTGAACGCAGCCGTTCACTGTTGAGTTCACGGTAGTGAGTCCCCTTCAGGGAACGCAAGCGTTCACTGAAGCTGCCGTCCCGGAGTGTCAGCCCCCTATGGAGAGTTACTGATGGTTTCTTCGCGCTCCGCGGCCACCGCTCGGTCGCAGTCGGCGTCGCCCCGGCGCCGTGGGCCCGTGCTGGAGCGGGCGATCCTCGAAGCCGCCCTGGAGCAGTTGAGTACGGTCGGCTGGAACGGGCTGACCATGGAAGGCGTCGCGGCCGGGGCCCGGACCGGCAAGGCGGCGGTGTACCGCCGCTGGCCCTCCAAGGAGGATCTGGTCGCCGACGCGCTCCAGGCGGGGCTGCCGACGCTCGACGAGGCGCCCGACCGGGGGAGTGTGCGCGAGGATCTGTACGAGCTCTGCCGGCTCGTACGGGACTCGATGTTCTCCCGGCCCGGGTTCGCGCTCCGCTCGGTTCTTCACGAATGTGACGCGGCGGGCGCCGAACGCTTCCAGGGGCTGATCATCAAGTGGGTCATCGAGCCGTCCTACCGGCTCTTCGGTGACGTGGTGAAACGGGGGATCCAGCGTGGCGACGTACGCCCCGATGCCACCGGCGCGCTGGTCTGCGATGTGATTCCGGCTCTGATGATGTTCCGTTCCAAGGTGTGCGGGAGCGAATGGACCGATGGTGAGATCGCCGAGATGATCGATCAGGTCATGGTGCCGCTGCTCCAGGCACGCGCCCGCTGAGGCATCCCGCGCGGCAGGCCGGACAAGGCTGTTGAGGACGGCCGGTACCCGGTCTGTCGCACGGCGTTCCGGCGGCGTAACCTTGCAGGTGCCATGCCGTACGAACCACCCACGCACACCGTTGAGCGCTCGCTGCGCGCCACCACCGACGCCAGAGTCATCGCCGGCGTCGACGAAGTCGGACGCGGAGCGTGGGCCGGGCCGGTCACGGTGTGCGCCGCCATCACCGGACTGCGCAGACCGCCGGCCGGTCTCACCGACTCCAAGCTGATCAGCCCCAAGCGCCGTACGGAGCTGGCCGGTGAGCTGGAGAAGTGGGTCACCTCGCACGCACTTGGGCATGCCTCTCCGGAGGAGATCGACGCCCTGGGGATGACCGCGGCACTCAGGCTCGCCGCCGTACGCGCCCTTGAGGCGCTGCCGGTACGGCCCGACGCGGTGATCCTCGACGGCAAGCACGACTATCTCGGAGGGCCCTGGCAGGTGCGTACGGTCATCAAGGGCGACCAGTCCTGTGTCTCGGTGGCGGCGGCCTCGGTCATCGCCAAGGTGCGCAGGGACGCGCTGATGGCCGAACTGGGCGCGGTGTCCGAGGAGTACGTTCCCTTCGCCTTCGGCGCCAACGCCGGGTATCCCTCACCGGTGCACAAGGCGGCGCTGGAGGAACGGGGGCCGACACCGCACCACCGGCTCTCGTGGGCCTATCTCGACTCGCTGCCCCGGTGGCGGCACCTCAAGAAGATCCGGATCCCCGTAGGGGCCGCGGCCATGGAAAGCGGGGGCCAACTCGGCTTCGACTTCTGACACGTCCGACTCCGGCACGTCCGACTTCCGATCCGTCCGACTTCTGGAACATCCGGTGACCTCTTCGCCCACGTGCCCCCGGCCGTGGGCCGGGCCGCGAACGTGCCCACCCGCCGATGCCTCTGGCGTCGGCGTTTGATAGACATCCAGCCATGCCTCTCATCCCCCAGGAGCCTCAGATTCACGAGAGAGCCCAGGGTCCCAGCGCCACCCCGGCCACCGGCCGCACCGCGCCGACCCCTCGTCCTGTACCCGGTCCGCGTCCCGTACCCGGGCCGCGCTCCGCGGCCACACCGCGTCCCGGTCGCCCGGGACCCGGTCCCGCGAGGCCCGCGCCGCCGGCGCAGCGCTCGCAGAGCTCCGCCGGGCAGCCCAAGGCGTCCGGGCCCACCACTCCTTCCGCTCCTCGGCTCCAACTGATCCCGGCTCCGGCGGGCGGGGCGCTCGACGCCGCCGAGGAGGCGGTCGACCTGCTGCTCGACTCGGGTCGGGCGCCGGGCGACATCCTGGTCCTCACCACCGGGGAACAGCACCCGTGGGCCACCCATGAGCTGTCCTTCGGTGAAACTTCCTACTGGGCCCAGCACGACGCCCGCGAAGACGTGTTCTTCGCAGACGCCGCCGCTGTCACCCGCGCGCAGTCACGGCCCGTCGTGGTCGTGGCCGTCAACGGAGGCGACGACGCCGTCGCCACCCGGGTGCTCCCGCTGGCCCGGGAACGGGCCACCGCGCTGCTGGTCGTGTGCGGTGACAGCGAGCGGATCAACGCCGTGCTCGGCGCGGGGGTCTGAACCGTACGACAGCCGTACGGCGTGTGGTGCGCGGGCGTCGGCGCCCGCGCCTGGACGTCCGTACGTCCCGGTCGTGACCCGGCTGCCCGTTCAGGGGGTGGCCGGGCCGCTGTGGTGTGTCCGCGCGTGGAAACCCCTCGGCCGTTCGGCGCGTCGTGCGTCCGCGCCTCCGTGTGTCCGCTTCCGCTCAGCGGGCGGCCGTGCGCCGCAGCGCCTCGACGGCGACGCCGCCTCCGCGCACCGGCGAGGAAGCGGCCTCGATCACCGTCTCCGACAGATCAGCCGGCGGGGACATGGAGTGGGGCCGACGGCCCCCACGGCCCTCGCCCAGCACCTGCCAGCCGCCGCGTGTCAGGGTGATGTACGCGCCGCACCGCAGCCCGTGCAGGGTGCAGGCGTCCCGCAGTCCCCACATCCAGGCTCCGTCCTCCTCCGTCCACCGTTCGTCGCCCTCACGGCAGTAGAGGAGTACGGCGGTGCGTATGGGCGTGCGACGGCGCAGATCGTGCGGGATGACACGGCGTAGATGTGCCAGCAGCGCGTTGCGGAACTCCCAGCCGTCCACCGGCGCCTCCCGTGGGACGAAGGAAGCGCTCGCGGCAAGCCGTTCCTCATGATCGAGGACGGCCACGACCGCGGTCCCCGGAGTCGGCCGGTGTCTGCTGTGCAGACCGCTGACCACCTCACGTGGGTTGCGCAGCAGCGGAATCCCCGCTGCCGCCCATTCGTCGAGTTCGAGCATCCTGGCGAGGCGGTTGGCGGAACCCGTCGGCCCGGTGATCGAAGTGGCTGCGGACGGAGCGAATCCGAAGGTCACGATCCTCCCTTCGCATACGCGCCCACAGTGCGGGCTGGGTCGGACGGGGGCGCACCTCGGCACAGCCCTTGCGGACCGCGAGCGACCGTGCGGGGGTAGCGTCAATTCTCCTTGGCGCGGGGGCGTGCGGCAACGAGCAATTGGCGCCGTTGACCGGAATGGGCAGTTATGGCGGTCATATCCCCGGTCGCAGTCGTACGGCTGCTGCCGTCTGTCATGCCTGAACGGCGAGGACCAGCGGAAACACCCCCTTCGCGCCCGCCTTGCGCAGCAGCCGGGCGGCCACCGCGAGAGTCCAGCCGCTGTCCGAGAGATCGTCGACGAGCAGAACAGGACCGCCCGCCGAGGCGAGCGCGCCGGCCAGCTCGGGGGGTACGGTCAGCGATTCGTGCAGGGCACGCACCCGCTGAGCGCTGTTGGTACGGGAGATATGGGTGTCGACCGCCGCCGGCCCGTACTCGACCGTGCCGAGCAGCGGCATCCGGCCGATCTGCGAGATCCGGTCGCCGAGCGTGCCGACGAGCCGGGGCCGGCTCCGCGAGGCCACGGTGACGATCCCGACGGGCCGGGGCGGCGCGTCGGCCGCGCCGGAGGCCCAGCCGCCCGGTCCCTTGGCCCAGTCGGCGAGCACGCTGACCACCGCGTTCACCACATCGTCGGGCACCGGGCCGTCCGCGGCGTGCGCCGCCAGCATCGGCCGCAGCCTGTTGCCCCAGCCGATGTCGGACAGCCGCCCCAACGCCCGCCCGGCGAAGGACTGTTCGCCCGGGGGGATACGCCCCTTGAGATCGACACCGACCGCGGAGAGTCCGGTCGGCCACATCTTGCGCGGCTCCACCTCCACACCGGGCCTGCCCAGCTCACCGCGTGCGGCGTCGAGGGCGGCGGCGGTCACCTTGTCCTCGAACCGGGCCCCCGCGCAGTTGTCGCACCGACCGCACGGGGCGGCTTCCTCGTCGTCCAGCTGCCGCCGCAGGAACTCCATCCGGCAGCCGTCCGCCGACGCGTAGTCGCGCATCGCCTGCTGTTCGGCCCCGCGCTGGCGCGACACCCAGGCGTACCGCTCGGTGTCGTACACCCACGGGCGGCCCGTGGCGGTCCAGCCACCCTTCACCCGGTGCACCGCTCCGTCCACGTCGAGGACCTTGAGCATCGTCTCCAGGCGTGTACGCCGCAGCTCGACGAGGGGTTCGAGCGCGGGCAGCGACAGCGGCCGCTCGGCCCGGCCCAGGACATCGAGCGTCCGGCGGACCAGTTCCTCGGACGGGAACGCGACGGACGCGAAGTACTGCCAGATCGCTTCGTCCTCCCTGCCGGGCAGCAGCAGCACCTCGGCATGCTCCACCCCACGGCCCGCGCGGCCCACCTGCTGGTAGTAGGCGATGGGCGAGGAGGGGGAGCCGAGGTGCACCACGAATCCGAGGTCGGGCTTGTCGAACCCCATGCCCAGAGCCGAGGTGGCGACCAGTGCCTTCACCCTGTTCGCCAGCAGATCGTCCTCGGCCTGCTGACGGTCGGCGTTCTCCGTGCGTCCGGTGTACGAGGCGACCGTGTGCCCGCACTGCCGCAGATACGCCGTGACCTCCTCGGCCGCCGCGACCGTCAGCGTATAGATGATCCCCGAGCCGGGCAGCTCACCGAGATGATCGGCCAGCCACGCCAGCCGGTGCGCCGCGTCCGGCAGCCGCAGCACATGGAGACTGAGACTCTCCCGGTCCAGCGGCCCGCGCAGCACGAGCGCGTCCGTCCCCGCCGCGGTGCCCAACTGCTCGGCGACATCGGCGGTCACCCGTGAGTTCGCCGTGGCCGTGGTGGCGAGGACCGGAACACCGGACGGCAGCTCCGCGAGCATCGTGCGCAGCCGCCGGTAGTCCGGACGGAAGTCATGGCCCCAGTCGGAGATGCAGTGCGCCTCGTCCACCACCAGCAGTCCCGTCGCCGCGGCGAGCCGGGGCAGGACCTGGTCCCGGAAGTCCGGATTGTTCAGCCGCTCCGGGCTGACCAGCAGCACATCGACCTCGCCCGCGGCCACCTCGTCCTGGATCGTGTCCCATTCCTCCGCGTTCGACGAGTTGATCGTCCGGGCCCGGATCCCGGCGCGGGCGGCGGCCTCCACCTGATTGCGCATCAGCGCGAGCAGCGGCGAGACGATCACGGTCGGGCCCGCGCCGCGCTCCCGCAGCAGTGAGGTCGCCACGAAATACACCGCGGACTTGCCCCACCCCGTCCGCTGGACCACCAGTGCCCTGCGTCTGTCGGCGACGAGCGCCTCGATGGCCCGCCACTGGTCCTCGCGCAGCCGGGCGGTGCCGGTGGTGTCACCGACGAGGCGGGTGAGGACGGAATCGGCCGAGGCCCGGAGAGCCGCGCGGTCTGCGTTGGTCATGCCCCCATGCAACCCGATGGCCCGGACAAAGCGCGAATGCGGCCACCAGCCTGTGGATAACGTTATCCACAGGGGTCGCGGGATTTGGCCCGCCGCGGGACGGTCGACCCATGAACAAGCACCACGAACCGACCGGATCCGCCGACCGCCAGCAGATCACCCTGCGCAGTCCCGCGGAACTCGCCGACGCCCTCCCGTATTTGCTCGGTTTCCACCCCACCGACTCCGTCGTCATGGTCGCTCTGCACGGCGATCAGGGGCGCTTCGGCGGGCGACTCAGGCTCGGCATCCCGCGCTCGCCGCAGGAGTGGCCGTCGGTGGCCGAGCAGCTCGCCGAATGCCTGATCGAGGGAAGCGCGCGGCGCGGCTCCCGGCCCGACGGCATCGCCGTCTTCCTCTGCCAGGATCCGGCGGAGGGCGGGACGGGCCGGCAGGTGATGGAGCGGCTCCGCCCGCTCGCGCAGGGGCTGCGCACCGCGTGCGGGAGCCTCGATGTACCCGTGTACGAAGTGCTCTGTATCTCCGACGGCCGCTTCTGGTCCTACTGCTGCCCCGATGTCCGCTGCTGTCCGCCGGAGGGCACCGGGCTGGCCCTCCCCGGTACGTCGGTGATGGCCGCCGCCGCCACCTACGCCGGTGTCCAGGTCCGTGGATCACTGCGCGAGATGGAGGCGCGACTGTCGCCCTGGCGGACACCCGCCGCGGTGGCACAGGAACGGGCGCTGGACGCGGCGGGCGCGGCCCTCGTACCGAAGATCCTGGTCGGAGGCAGCAGGGAAGAGGTCGGTGCCGAGACGCTGCGGACGGCGCGGGCGCTCATGAAGCGGCTCGGGGAGGCGCCGCGTGGGGGAGAGACCGACATGGACGTCGAGGACGACCGGCTCATCAGCCATGACGAGGCGGCCGCCGTCATCCTCGGGCTCCAGGACCGGGAGACACGGGACCGGGCCGCGGAGTGGATGGAGGGTTCCCAGGCCGGGCCCGCCCTGCGGCTCTGGCGCGCGCTCTCCCGCCGCTGCGTCGGCCCCTACGCGGAACACGCGACCGCACCGCTCACCCTGGCCGGCTGGGTCGCCTGGTCCACCGGTGACGAGCCCGGCGCCAGGGTCGCCCTCGGGCTCGCCCTGCGCCTCGACCCCCGGTACGTCTTCGCGCAACTGCTCCACCAGGCCTGCAACGAAGGACTCGACCCCGAGACGCTGCGCCGCTGTCTCCGTCAGGAGCGTGCCGCGCGCGCTCTGCCCGGCGCACGTGGCGAGGAAGGGCGTTCGGCGTCGCGTCCGGTCCGTCCCCCAGTGCCACGGAAGGCACTGCCGCCCGCGGCACACCCCGGTGGGACGCCGGCGCGGGGCCGCGCTCCCCGGCGCGGTGGCAGGCGCGGCAGCAGGAGCGGGCGATGACGGCCGTGACCAGGTCGGCCGGGCGGGCGTTCACCTCGGTGGCGGAATCGTATGAGCCGCGCCGCCGCAGAGACGGCGGTCCTCCGGAGCGCAGAGAAGGCAGAGCAGACCACCCATGGCCCTCACCGCCCCTCCCCCGAACAGCGAGCCGCCGCGAGCCATCCCCTCCGGAGCCGGGCGCGGGAAGACCGTGCCGCGCGCGGCGCCGCCCGCCGTGCACCATCTCCTGCTCTGTGTCGCGCTGCCGTGTCTCGCGGTCTCGGCCGAGCACGGACAGCTCACCGGCGAGGAGATCGAGGGCTTCTACCAGTCCGGAAGGCGTCTGCTCTCCCGCTGCCGGCTGCGGATCGCCGGACGGGAACCCCTCCCGGTGCAGGGCAGGCTGGTCGCCGCGGACCGGGCGCGGTTCCTGGGGGTCGTCCGCACACCCGACGACGCCGGACCCGACCCGGAGATCCATGTCGAACGGGTACGGGACGCCGACGGCACCGAGCGGATCACCCTGCACAGCTCGGCCCGCCGCGTCCGCGGATTCCCGGTGGAGATCTCCTTCGGCACCGACCTCGCGGAACTGGCCGCGATCGGAGCGGGCCGGGCCGGGCCGGGACTGCCCGCGGCCGTCCACCCCGCGGGGCTGCGCTGGTCCGCGCCCGGTGGCGGATCCGCCGTCGTCACCGCGTCCCCCGGCCCCCACGACACGCTTGCCTCGGCGGGACTCCTGCGCTGGGAGGTGGAGCTCGGGCCCGGTGCCGCCCACACGATCGAACTGCGGATCCGCTCCGGCCGACCGGTACGGCCGACGGGCCGGACGGGGAGCAATCCACTGCCCGAGGCGGCGGCCGAGGGGGACGATCCGCGGGTGGGGGCGCTGTTCGCCGCGAGTCTCGGTGATCTCCGGGGGCTGCTGGTACGGGGGCCGGACGGTCCCGCGGATCTTCACCTCGCCGCGGGCGTGCCCTGGCGCGGCGGACCGCCCGCCGCCGAGGCGCTCTGGGCCGCACGGATGGCGCTTCCGCTCGGCACCCGGCTGGCCGCGGGCACGCTGCGCACGGTCGCCCGGGGCCAGTTCACCGGAAGGGGACGGGACTTCGGACGGCTCCCCGGGCCACTGCGGGACGCCGGTCCTCATCTGCCGCCGACCTGCGGCGGTGTGGAGGCGACACTCGCCTTTCCCGTGGTCCTCGCCGAGGCACGCCGCTGGGGGCTTTCCGAGAGCGAGCTGGCCGAGCTGTTGCCGGTCGCGGAGCGCTGTCTGCACTGGCTGCGCGCCGCCCTGGACGGTGGCGAGCTGCTGGGGGAGCCGGGCCCCGCCGGGCCCCAGCGGGTGGAGACCCAGTCTCACGCGCACCGCGCGGCCCTGCTGGGAGCCGATCTGCTGGACGCCTGCGGACGGCCGGGGGCCGACGGCTGGCGCGAGTGGGCGGGCGCGCTGCGCGTGCGGTTCGCGGAGACGTTCTGGATCGACGATCGCGCGGGGGGACGTCCGGCCGCGGCACGTCTCCATGACGGCCGGCTGCTTCCGTATCCGAGCGGCAGCTCCGCCCATCTCCTGGACACCGGTCTGCTCGGGGAGGGCAGGGCGGCTCCGGGACTGCTGGACCGTGAGCGGACCGAGCAGTTGGCCCGTGTGCTCGGCAGTCCCACGCTCGACTCCGGCTGGGGGCTGCGGGGTCTCGGTGCCAGGGAGCCGGGACACAATCCGTTCGGCCATCGCGCGGGGGCGGTGCGGGTCCATGAGACGGCCGTCGCGGTCGCCGGTCTGGCGATGGCCGGGCACGAGAAGGAAGCGGTGTCCCTGCTGCGTGGAGTGCTGGACGCGGCGGAGGCCTTCGGCTACCGGCTGCCGGAGATGTACGCGGGGGAGCAGCGCACCGCCGGGGGCGCTCCCGTGCCGCACCCGGCGGCGTGCCGTCCGGCCGCCGTGGCGGCCGCTGCGGGCATCCATCTGCTCACCGCGCTCGTCGGTGTCCGCCCCGACGCCCCCGGTGGCACGGTCGCGCTGTACCCGGTCCGCTCGGCCCCGCTCGGGGCGGTCCGGCTCAGCGGGCTGCGGGTCGCGGGGGAGCCCTTCTCCTTACGGGTCAGCCGGCTCGGACTCGGGATGGTGGAGGAAGCGGCGGACGGTCTCCAACTCGGCGGGGGCGACGGATGAGCCCCGGCGGGTAGCCGGGTGAGCCTGCGTGTCCGACCTGGACATGAGGGCGGCCGGGAGAGCGAAAGAAGTAATCAGTGGTCATGACCGAAGGAGTGTTTATCGTCAGGCAGACGACTATGATCACGGCATGTCGCCCTACGACCCGTCGGCCTTCCCCGCTTTTGCCGTCACCGTCGACCTGGTCGTGCTCACCGTGCGGCGCCACGCGCTCTGCGCGCTGGTCGTACGGCGCGGGGAGTCGCCGTTCCAGGGCCGGTGGGCGCTGCCCGGCGGTTTTGTCAGGGCCGACGAGGATCTCGCCGACGCGGCGGCGCGGGAACTGTCAGAGGAGACCGGGCTCTGCGCCCACGATCCCCACGCACCGGCACCCGGGAACGGGGCCCATCTGGAACAGCTCGCGACCTACGGGGACCCCGGACGGGACCCCAGGATGCGGGTGGTCAGCGTCGCCCATCTGGCGCTCTCGCCCGACCTTCCGGCCCCCCGCGCGGGGGGTGACGCCAACAGCGCGCGATGGGCCCCCGTCGAGGCACTGCTCAACCAGGAGGGTGCTTTCGTCCGTGAGGACGGACAACCCGCGCAGCTCGCTTTCGACCATGGGCGGATCCTCGCGGATGGTGTGGAGCGGGCCCGTTCCAAGATCGAGTACTCCTCGCTCGCCACCGCGTTCTGCCCGTCCGAGTTCACCGTCGGTGAGCTGCGCCGGGTGTACGAGGCGGTGTGGGGCGTGGCGCTCGATCCCCGTAACTTCCACCGCAAGGTGACGGGGACGCCGGGTTTCCTGGTGCCGTCCGGGGGCACCACCACCCGGCAGGGCGGCCGGCCCGCCCAGCTCTTCCGGGCCGGCGGGGCGACCGTGCTCAACCCGCCGATGCTGCGGCCCGAGGTCTGACGGAGAGGGAGACCGGAGAGGGAGACCGGGGCGGGGACAGCGGCGGCCTGACGGCCCGTCAGTCGTGGCCGATGGTGACAGGCGTCCGGACATAAGACACCCGGGTGGACGGCCCTGCGCTGCAAGTCGGACATATCGCGTTATCTTGCTCCGGTACTCACCCTGCCGCCGAGCGGTCTCACCCCGCGGGAGAAGCGATGCTCCAGGCCGTCGGACTGACCAGCACCCCCCGTCGAGACCTCACCTCCGCCGTGGACGATCTGACCTTCGAGGCCCGGCCCGGCTCCGTCACCGCGCTACTCGGTGCCTCCGGCGCGGGCAAGACGATGGCCCTCAGACTGATGCTCGAACTCCAATCCGGCCGAGGGATCACCTACTTCCGCGGCCGTCCGCTCCATCGCATCGCCCATCCGGCGCGTGAGATCGGGGTGCTCCTCAGTGATCTGCCCGGCCATCCCGGACGCACGGTCAGGGGCCAGCTCAGGATGCTCAGCGCCGCCGCGGGCGTCCCCGCCTCGCGCGCCGACGAACTCCTCGACGTCGTGGGCCTCAAAGGCCTGCGCGACGAACGTCTCGGCACGCTCTCGCTCGGTATGGAGCGCAGACTCGGTCTCGCCGCCGCGCTGTTGGGCGACCCGCACACCCTGCTGCTCGACGCGCCGTCCGGGGGACTCTCGCCCCGCGAGACCAACTGGCTGTTCGGACTGCTCGGCGCGCACGCGGCCCAGGGCGGCACGGTCCTCTACACCACCGACGACCCGAAGGAGGCCGCTCGTACCGCCGATCATGTCGTCACCATCGACGACGGCCGCCTTGTCGCCGACCAGGACGGGGCGGCCTTCGCCCGCACCAGGCTGCGCCCGCGCGTCGCTGTCAGGACACCGCACGCCGCGCGTCTCGCCGACGTGCTGAGCCGTGAGGCCCGCGCGAGCAGACGCTCCGTCGAGGTGGTGGCCGAGGCGGGCAGCCGGCTCACGGTCTTCGGCAGCACCTGCCCAGAGATCGGCGAGGCGGCCTTCCGGCACGGGATCCTCGTCCATCAGCTCGCCGACGAGTTCGGTGACACCGGTCCGGGTCCGGCTCCCCGCCTCGCCCCGGTCCCGGCCGCCGTCTCCGTTCCGGTCCCCGGACCCGGACCCGGCTCGGGCCCCGGCTCAAGCTCGGGCCCCGGTTCCGGTTCCGGTTCTTTCTTCCGCACCGTCTCCGTACCGGGTCCGGCTCGGACCTTCAAGCTTCGGCAGACACGGGCCGAGGCGGATACGGCACCGACCGAGGCGGTGGGCACCCCACACGCCGCACCGCACACGCCGTCCCACGCCACGCCGCACGTCGCTTCGCACGCCGGTCCGCGGATCGCCCCTCACGCCGGGACGCGCAACGGTCCGCGCATCGAACCCCGGGCCGAACCGGCGGCCGACGGTCTCGGGCCGCTGCCGCCACCGCTGCCGGCCCGCCCGGTCCGCAGTCCGCTCAGACCGGTGCGTTACGAACTCCGCCGCCTGCTCGGTGTGCCCAGCACCCATCTGATCGTGGCCGCCGTCCTTGTCGCGTCGACGGTTCTCGCCGTGACCCTCGCCCACACCGGCAGGACCCCGCTGCCCGGTCTGCTCGCGGCCTGGCCGGGCATTCTGCCGCTGCCGCCCGCCGCACTCGGTGCCGGACTGCTCGGCGCGCTCTCCTTCGGCCACGAGTTCCGCTACCCCGCGCTCGCCGGTGCGCGCGGCACCGTTCCCCGCCGTCTCGGGCTGCTGCTCGCCAAGTCCGTGGTGACGGCGGCCTCGGCACTGCTGCTCACCCTGCTGGTGGTGGCGGCCGACCTCGGGGCCCTGCGTCTCGTGTACGGCGCCGGGGCCGCGCCCGTTCCGGACAACTGGATGGCGCTCTGTGCCGGCTGGGCCGGTCTCGCCGCGGGCTCGGCCTGGGCGGGGCTGCTCGCCGCCGGGGTCTTCCGGGCCGCGGTCGCCGGAGTGGCCGCGGTGATCGCCGTACCGACCCTGGTCGTACCCCTGCTTCAGATGGTGTTCTCCGGTCCGTCCGCGCGTTCGACGGCCGGACTCACGAGCAGACTCCGTGAACTGGCGTGGCTCCAGTGGCCCGGCCAGGTCGACCGGTGGCTGATGATCGCGGTCAGACTCGTTGCCCAACCGATCGCGGCAGCACTGACGTTGTCACTTTCGGTTCTTCTCTGTGCATATCTGTTCACCGGCCTTCGTCGCAGGGCCCGTTGGTGACCGAGGAACGACCGGAGCGTGCCCTCCTGTCCACAACTCCCCTGAGAAAGCCCGCTTCTTTCCGATAAGGCGTCAATCGAAGAGCGAGCGCCGATCACCCTTTCGTGTGCTTTTCACCAAAGACCTCAAGGCTCATGGAAGCAACGCCGACAAAGGATGCGTGAGTACCCTTGCGCACACCATGATGACCGCCGCCCGTTCCGTCGACTCCGGCCTCGCCGACCCGGGTGAACTCGACCGCTACCCCTTCGCGGAGGCCCCCGGCGCCGACCGCGCGGCCGCCCCCGTCTGGGAGGGCGCCGACACCGATTTGGGCCGGGTGGGACGGCGTACGACAAGCAGCCGTGGCCGCGGACTGCACGGCCAACTCGTCCAGCAGCTCGGCCAGATGATCGTCTCCGGAGACCTGGGCGCCGACCGGCCGCTCGTACCCGAGGAGATCGGCCAGCGCTTCGAGGTCTCCCGTACCGTGGTGCGGGAGTCGTTGCGCGTGCTGGAGGCCAAGGGCCTTGTGAGTGCCCGGCCCAATGTCGGCACCCGTGTCCGTCCGGTGAGCGACTGGAATCTGCTGGACCCCGACATCATCGAATGGCGGGCTTTCGGACCACAGCGTGACGACCAGCGCCGTGAGCTGACCGAGCTGCGCTGGACGATCGAGCCCCTGGCGGCACGTCTGGCGGCCGGCCACGGCAGGGCGGAGGTCCAGCAGCGGCTCACCGACATGGTGGAGATCATGGGCCACGCCCTCGCCCAGGGTGACTCGATCACCTTCGCGCGTGCGGACGCCGAATATCACTCCCTGCTGATCCAGCTCGCGGGCAACCGTATGCTGGAGCACCTCTCCGGCATCGTTTCCGCCGCCCTCCAGGTCTCCGGCGGCCCGATCACCGGATGTGACCGCCCCACCGAGGCCTCGCTCGCCCACCACACGCGGATCGTCGACGCCCTCGCCACCGGCGACGCGCACGCCGCGGAATCGGCCATGCGTCAACTGCTCACCGTGCAGCCCGAGGTGGAGCGCGTCGTGCCAGCGCCGCGCGAGCACTGAGCGCCGCCGCAGCC
Source organism: Streptomyces sp. NPDC055025 (assembly GCF_053608565.1). Lineage (NCBI taxonomy): Bacteria > Bacillati > Actinomycetota > Actinomycetes > Kitasatosporales > Streptomycetaceae > Streptomyces > Streptomyces sp. NPDC055025. The sequence continues at coordinate 34,165 of NZ_JBSGVS010000053.1, read as the reverse complement.
AGGACGTACGGGGATGTACGCATCGTGTGTCGCCGGACCCAGAGGGTCCGGCGATGCGATTGTGGGGCCTTAGATCCCGCTTCTGCTCGCTTTGTCGCAAATGAGGTGTGACTCGGGCCACGTGGATTGGGCGTAACACTCCTCGAGGCAGGGCGATGACTTAAGAGGTGACAGCCGAGGAGGGAATACGACCGCCGTGCGTGGCGCTGTATTCACCCTCTGAGGTCCTAACCCGCGCCGTCGGCACATCCCCAGCCGACGGTCGTCGGCTCCGGCCCGAACCTGGGCGGGGCCGGAAGCCGTTTCCATCGTTCCGAGAGGTTGTTCGTGTCGGCCAGCACATCCCGTACGCTCCCGCCGGAGATCGCCGAGTCCGAGTCTGTGATGGCGCTCATCGAGCGGGGAAAGGCTGATGGGCAGATCGCCGGCGATGACGTGCGTCGGGCCTTCGAGGCCGACCAGATTCCGCCAACCCAGTGGAAGAATGTTCTGCGCAGCCTCAACCAGATCCTCGAGGAAGAGGGTGTGACGCTGATGGTCAGTGCCGCGGAGTCGCCCAAGCGCACCCGCAAGAGCGTCGCAGCGAAGAGCCCGGTCAAGCGCACCGCCACCAAGACTGTCGCGACCAAGACGACCACGACGAAGACCGTCGCGGCCGCCACCGCGGCACCCGTGGTCGAGAGTGTGGACATGGCGGCCGACGAGGCCGCCGTACCCGCCAAGAAGACCGCCGCGAAGAAGACCGTGGCCAAGAAGGCGACGGTCAAGAAGACCGCAGCCAAGAAGACGACCGCCAAGAAGACCACGGGCAAGAAGGACGCCGATGAGGTCGCGGACGGCGATGAGCCGACCGATGAGATCCAGGGCGGCAAGGCCGAGGAGGAGGAGACCGAGGGCGAGAACAAGGGCTTCGTACTCTCCGACGACGACGAGGACGACGCGCCGGCCCAGCAGGTCGCCGTCGCCGGTGCCACCGCCGACCCGGTCAAGGACTATCTGAAGCAGATCGGCAAGGTCCCGCTCCTCAACGCGGAGCAGGAGGTCGAACTCGCCAAGCGCATCGAGGCCGGTCTCTTCGCCGAGGACAAGCTGGCCAACTCCGACAAGCTCGCGCCCAAGCTCAAGCGTGAGCTGGAGATCATCGCGGAGGACGGCCGACGCGCCAAGAACCATCTGCTGGAGGCCAACCTCCGGCTCGTTGTCTCGCTGGCCAAGCGCTACACCGGCCGCGGCATGCTCTTCCTGGACCTGATCCAGGAAGGCAACCTCGGTCTGATCCGCGCGGTCGAGAAGTTCGACTACACCAAGGGCTACAAGTTCTCGACGTACGCCACCTGGTGGATCCGTCAGGCGATCACCCGCGCCATGGCCGACCAGGCCCGCACCATCCGTATCCCGGTGCACATGGTCGAGGTCATCAACAAGCTCGCGCGCGTCCAGCGCCAGATGCTCCAGGACCTGGGCCGTGAGCCCACCCCGGAGGAGCTGGCCAAGGAGCTCGACATGACCCCTGAGAAGGTCATCGAGGTCCAGAAGTACGGCCGTGAGCCGATCTCGCTGCACACCCCGCTGGGCGAGGACGGCGACAGCGAGTTCGGAGACCTCATCGAGGACTCCGAGGCGGTCGTCCCGGCCGACGCGGTGAGCTTCACGCTTCTCCAGGAGCAGCTCCACTCGGTGCTCGACACGCTCTCCGAGCGTGAGGCGGGCGTGGTCTCCATGCGCTTCGGCCTCACGGACGGCCAGCCCAAGACGCTGGACGAGATCGGCAAGGTCTACGGCGTGACGCGGGAGCGTATTCGTCAGATCGAGTCCAAGACGATGTCGAAGCTGCGCCACCCGTCGCGTTCGCAGGTCCTGCGCGACTATCTCGATTAGGTCTCTTTCAGGGGCGCGCTGAAGCGTGTTCGAAGGCCCGGATGCCACTACGGATCCGGGCCTTCGCCTCGTGCGCGGGGTGCGGGACGGGCGGGGGAGGATGACTCTGGGTAGATACGCCTTCACCGGAGAGTCAGGAGCCCGTATGCGTCATTCGCTTGCCCGAGTGCTGACGGGAGGAGTGGCGGTGATCGCGGCGGGGGTCCTGTCGCCGCTTCTCTCGCCGCCGCCCGCCGTCGCCGAGAGTGTGGTCATCGGTGGTGAGCCGGTACGGGTCGCCGACAGCCCCTGGGTCGTGGCCGTGTCCAGCCGTGACCGCTTCGGCGGTACGCGGGCGGGCCAGTTCTGCGGGGGTGTGGTGGTGGCTCCCACGAAAGTGCTGACGGCCGCCCACTGTATGAGCCCGGATGTGCTCGGAGGGCCTCCGGGACAGGTGCGCGACCTCAGGATCATCGCGGGGCGGGACCGGCTGCGCGCCAAGGGCGGGCATGTCGTCGCCGTACGGTCCGTCCAGGTCGACCCGGGGTACGACCCGGGCACCAACGCGGCGGATCTGGCCGTGCTGACGCTGGAGCGCCCGCTGCCCGGGAGATACGCGATCCGGCCGGCGGAGCCCGGTGACTCCGCCGCGGAGCCGGGGACCGCCGCCGCCGTCTACGGCTGGGGCGACACCTCGGGTGACGGCGACTACGCCAGCACGCTGCGTTCGGCGCCGGTGGCGGTCCTGCCGGACGCGAACTGTTCGCGGGCGTATCCGGGCGGCGGCTCAGGTGGCCGCTACGAGCCCTCCACGATGCTCTGTGCGGGCGATCCCGCGGGCGGGCACGACGCCTGCCAGGGGGACAGCGGAGGGCCGCTGGTGGCCCAGGGGCGCCTTATCGGGCTGGTCTCCTGGGGGAGCGGCTGTGGACGCCAGGACAGTCCCGGGGTCTACACCCGGATCACCACGGGGGTCAGGGCGGTCGCCACCGCGGTCGGAGCGCACGTTCCGCGGTGACGAGAACAGGCGGCCACCTCGCTCTCAGCGGAGGTGGCCGCCCGTCGGTCGGTCAGGACCGACCCTTGGCTCGTCGTGGATGCGAGGTGTCAGCGCTCCTCTTCACCACCGCCGGCCGGCACGGCCGTCAGTCGGTCGGTCTCATCCTGTATTTCCGCGGCGATCTTCTTGAGTTCCGGCTCGAACTTACGTCCGTGGTGGGCGCAGAAGAGCAGTTCACCACCGCTGATCAGGACGACGCGCAGATAGGCCTGTGCGCCGCAGCGGTCGCAGCGGTCAGCCGCGGTCAGCGGGCTCGCGGGGGTCAGAACAGTAGTCACGTCGCCTCTTCTCTAGCTCGACGAGCTGTCGTACCAGGGTCAACATCCAACCAGGCCGAAAACGTTCCCGCTCTCGGCTTTTCCTTGAAAACTTCTTTCCGGGTGGCTGGCTGCTGGCGGTTGGCGGCGAATGGGCCGTATCGCTTCGCTCGGGCTCGCTCTACGGGTTTCGCGTTGCTTGACAGTGCTTGTCAGTGGGGAGCGCCCTCGCCGGCTGGCTTGCCGGTTGTTGATGAGGACGTGCCCGGAGCCTAAATGGTTCATGCCTGGAAGGGAACGTGATGTGTGCTTCACCCCGACGAGGGATCGAACACCTATGCGACCGTGGACTAGCATAAGAAATCGCGAGGGTGGCGTGACAACGGCTCTACCAGGCCTCTGTACCCTCTGACCGGTGACAGACGCCGGGCCTTTACCCCACGGGGCCACATCTCAAATTCAGCGAGGAGCGAACCGCGTGACCGCCGAGACGTCCGTGCCGTCCACTGCGCTGCTGACCGCAGACCGTGACGGCTCCAACTACACCGCGCGGCACCTGCTCGTCCTTGAGGGGCTCGAAGCGGTCCGCAAGCGACCCGGAATGTATATCGGCTCGACCGACAGCCGTGGTCTGATGCACTGCCTCTGGGAGATCATCGACAACTCCGTCGACGAGGCCCTGGGCGGCTACTGCGATCACATCGAGGTGATCCTCCACGAGGACGGCTCGGTCGAGGTCAAGGACAACGGCCGGGGCATTCCGGTCGATGTCGAGCCCAAGACCGGCCTGTCCGGCATCGAGGTCGTCATGACCAAGCTGCACGCCGGCGGCAAGTTCGGCGGCGGCTCGTACGCCGCCTCGGGCGGCCTCCACGGTGTGGGTGCCTCCGTGGTGAACGCGCTCTCCGCCCGGCTCGATGTCGAGGTGGACCGCAACAGCGCCACCCACTCGATCAGCTTCCGCCGCGGAGTCCCGGGGATCTTCACCGAACCGGGTCCCGACAGCCCCTTCGATCCGGCGAACGGGCTGATCAAGGGCAAGCGGGTGCCCAAGGCGCGGACCGGTACGCGCGTGCGCTACTGGGCCGACCGGCAGATCTTCCTCAAGGACGCCAAGCTCTCCCTGGAGACGCTTCACCAGCGCGCCCGCCAGACCGCCTTCCTGGTCCCCGGACTGACGATCGTCGTCAGGGACGAGCGCGCGGCCGGTGAGAGCGAGGGCAACGGCACGGTCGAGGAGACATTCCGTTTCGACGGCGGCATCAGCGAGTTCTGCGAGTATCTGGCGCAGGACAAGGCCGTCTGCGACGTGCTGCGCCTGACCGGTCAGGGCACCTTCAAGGAGACCGTCCCGGTGCTGGACGACCGCGGGCACATGACACCCACCGAGGTCACCCGGGAGCTGGGCGTCGACATCGCGCTGCGCTGGGGCACCGGGTACGAGACCATGGTCAAGTCGTTCGTGAACATCATCGCGACGCCCAAGGGCGGTACGCATGTGAGCGGCTTCGAGCGCTCGCTGACCAGGACGGTCAACGAGGTGCTGCGCTCGGCCAAGATGCTCAGGGTCGCCGAGGACGACATCGTCAAGGACGACGCCCTGGAGGGCCTGACCGCCGTGGTCACGGTGCGGCTCGCCGAACCTCAGTTCGAGGGTCAGACCAAGGAGGTCCTGGGCACCTCGGCGGCCAACCGGATCGTCTCCAACGTCGTCGCGAAGGAGCTCAAGGAGTTCCTGACGTCCACGAAGCGTGATGCCAAGGGACAGGCACGGGCCGTGCTGGAGAAGGCCGTCGCCGCCGCCCGTACGCGGATCGCGGCCCGCCAGCACAAGGAGGCGCAGCGCAGGAAGACCGCGCTGGAGTCCTCCTCGCTGCCGGCCAAGCTCGCCGACTGCCGCAGTGACGACGTGGACCGCAGTGAGCTGTTCATCGTGGAGGGGGACTCCGCGCTCGGTACGGCCAAGCTCGCCAGGAACAGTGAGTTCCAGGCGCTGCTGCCGATCCGGGGCAAGATCCTCAATGTCCAGAAGTCATCCGTCTCGGACATGCTCAAGAACGCCGAGTGCGGGGCGATCATCCAGGTCATAGGGGCGGGCTCGGGCCGCACGTTCGACATCGACGCGGCCCGCTACGGCAAGATCGTGCTCCTGGTCGACGCCGATGTCGACGGCGCGCACATCCGCTGTCTGCTGCTCACGCTCTTCCAGCGCTACATGCGGCCGATGGTGGAGGCGGGCCGGGTCTTCGCCGCCGTACCGCCGCTGCACCGGATCGAGCTGGTGCAGCCCAAGCGGGGCCAGGACAAGTACGTGTACACGTACTCGGACAACGAGCTGCGGCAGACGCTGCTGGAGTACCAGCGCAAGAACATCCGGTTCAAGGACTCCATCCAGCGCTACAAGGGTCTGGGCGAGATGGACGCCGACCAGCTCGCGGAGACCACGATGGACCCGCGCCACCGCACCCTGCGACGGATCAACATCGGGGACCTGGAATCGTCCGAACAGATCTTTGATCTGCTGATGGGCAATGAGGTGGCGCCCCGCAAGGAGTTCATCACCAGCTCCGCGGCGACCCTGGACCGCTCGCGCATCGACGCCTGAGCCACGACCTCGCGAGCGCGGTTTCCACCCACGGGTGGAGGCCGCGTTTCCACCCGTGATCCACCCCCGAGCCGATGCTCTGACCTGGTGCTTCTCCGTAACGTCGAAGTCGCTGAACTTCTTCGTCCCCGGAGGCACCGCATGTCCTCATTGCTCACCGTCGTGGTGATCGCCGCCGCTGTCGCGCTGGTCGCCGTACGCCAGTTCAAGCCACAGCGGATCGCCACCGGCGGGCGTCGCCAGCTGGTCCTTCCCGCCGTCCTGGCGGTCGTCGCGCTGAGCCGGCCGGGACTGATCGACGCCGACGACCGCTCCCTGTCGCTGCTGCTGCTCGGCGCCGAGTTGGTGGTGGGGCTGGTGATGGGGGCGGGCTGGGCCTGGACCGGCCGGCTCTGGACCGCAGAGGACGGCTCGGTGTGGACGAGGGGCACCGGGGCCACGGTCGCGGTCTGGATCGGCGGTATAGCCCTGCGGCTCGGACTGATGGGCATCGGCGCGCTGCTCGGCGTCCACCAGGGCTCCGGAGCGCTGCTGCTCGCACTCGCCGCCTCCGTGCTGGTCCGCAGAGGCATGCTGGTGTGGCGGGCCCGTGCCGTACACCCGTCGTACGGTGACGCGATAGCCGCCGCGCCGTGGAAGGACCGTGTGTGACAGCCGACGCCTGGACGAACTGGCCTTCTCGCGAGGCCCTCACCCGGGAGGGCCGTACCGAGGCGCGGCGATGGCTGGCCCGGTCCATCCGGACGCTCGGTCTGGCGGCTCTGCTCTGGTCGACTTTCAGCCAGCGCCATGTGGAGGGCTGGGCGACGGCCGTGGCCGTGGCCGCCACACTCGTTCTCGTCCTCTGCGCCTGGGCCTTCTACCGCACCACCCTGCGGCATCAGCTCTGGCCGTCGGTCGGGCTGCTGGTGGCGCTGCTGGGCGGAGCCCTCGTCGCGAGCCGGAGCGGATTCGACATCGCCGCGGTCGTGCTGTGGTGCGGCTGCGCCGTCACCGCCATGGAGCGGCTGCCGCTCGCCGCCGCCCTGCCCACCACCTGTCTCGGCCTCGGCGGATTCGCCGCGTTCGGCCAGGACGCCTGGCTGACCACGTCGCTCACCACCGCGGGGCTGCTGCTCGGCGGCTATGTGCTGCGGCTCGACGCGGAGGCGCGCGGCAGCGCCCAGCGGCTGCTGGCCCAGGAGCGGGCCGCCCGCGCCGCCGAGGCCGAATCGGCCGCCCTCGCCGAGCGGGCCAGGATCGCCCGGGACATCCATGACGTCCTGGCGCACAGCCTCTCCGCGCAGCTCGTGCATCTGGAGGCGGCCCGGCTGCGGATCGAGCAGGAACCGGCGGGACCGTTCCGCGACCAGATACTTGAGCGGGTCGTCGCCGCGCGTTCCATGGCGCGCGACGGGCTCGCCGAGACCCGGCAGGCGCTCTCCGCCCTGCGCGGCGAGATGGCCCCCCTCGGGGACCATCTCCGTGAGCTGGCCGCCATGGAAGGTGCCGAGGTCGCGGTCGAGGGGGCGCCGAGGCCCCTGCCCGCGGAGGCCTCGCAGGCGGTGCGCAGAGTGGCGCAGGAGGCGCTCACCAACGTACGGAAACACGCGCCGGGCGCGCGTGTACGGATCGTGCTCACCTACCGCGCGGACGAGGTGACGCTGGACATACGGGACTCCGGCGGGAAGCACAGCGGCGGGGCGGGGGCGGAACCGGCCGGTCTGGTGACCTCCGGCTCCGGGTACGGTCTGCTGGGGATGAGGGAGCGCGCCGAACTGCTCGGCGGCACTCTGGAGGCCGGCCCCGACGGCCTCGACGGTCCCCCCTCTCCTGGGACGGGTCCCGGGGGCGCTGGGGGCGTCCTGGAGAAGGGCTCCGGGACAGGCTCGGACGGCTCCGGGAGCTCTGTGGGATCCGAAGGTCCTGTGGGATCCGAAAGCCGCGAAGGGAAGGGTTTCACCGTGCGTCTGCGAGTGCCCGCATGACGGCCCGAGTGATCGTGGCCGACGACCAGGCCGTGGTGCGCGAGGGCATCGTGATGCTGCTCGGGCTGCTCCCGGGCATCGAGGTCGTCGGCGCGGCCAAGGACGGCGAGGAGGCCGTGGCCCTGGTCGCCGAACTCGGTCCTGATGTCGTGCTGATGGATCTGCGGATGCCGCGCTGCGACGGTGTGGAGGCCACCCGCCGTATCCGCGCCGAGCACCCGGGGACCCAGGTCGTGGTGCTCACGACCTACGCCGACGACGATTCGCTCTTCGCCGCGCTCCGGGCGGGCGCCCGCGGCTATCTCACCAAGGACGCGCGGGGCGAGGAGATCGTCCGGGCCGTGGAGGACGTACTGGCGGGCCAGGCCGGACTGGCGCCCGCCGTGCAGCGCAGACTGCTGGAACGGGTCACCGCCCAGCCCGCCCCGCCGGCGCCCGTGGAACTGCCCGACGGACTGACCGCGCGGGAGGCCGAGGTGCTCTCCCTGGTGGCCGAGGGGCTCTCCAACAAGGAGATCGCGCAGCGGCTGCACATCGGGGCGGCCACGGTGAAGACGCATATCAACAATCTCTTCGGCAAGACGGGGGTGCGCGACCGCGCGCAGGCCGTGCGATACGCCTACCAACGGGGACTCATCCCGCCACCCGGGACAACCATCACCTGATGGGGTGAAGCCGGGGCGGAGACGAGCTCGTGATCCCGCCCCTCCGCCCATCCTTGCTACGCGGCCGAAACGGTTCGCCGACAAGGAGAGTTGACCGGTGGAGAAGCAGGAAGGGCGTGACGCCGCAGCGATGCGGCTCGACGACCCGTGGTACGAAGCGCTGGCCTCGGACTGGGGCGAGCCCGCCGGTCCCGGCATGTCCGTGACGTCCGTTCCGCCGGGCGGGAGCGCCGCTCCCGGGTACGGGTACGGGCACGGCGACGTTGACAGCGACGGCGCCGCCGGGCAGCCGGCCTCCGAGATCTATCAGCGGGTCCAGCGCGGTGCCGCCTTCCAGGAGATCAGGAGCCGCTATCGGCGTTTTGTCCTCCCCGCCACGCTCGCCTTCCTCCTCTGGTACTTCGCGTATGTCGTGGCCGCGACGGCCGCGCCCGAGCTGATGGCGAGACCGGTGGCGGGAGCGGTGAATGTCGCGATGGTGGCCGGACTCGGCCAGTTCCTCTCGACGTTCCTGCTGACCTGGGCGTACGCGCGCCATGCCCGGCTGCGCCGGGACCGGGCGGCGCTCGAACTGCGCTGGAGTGTCTTCGACCAGGGGCGAACCCAGGGGCGGCACCAGGCGCGGACCCACCAGGCGCGGACTCAGGAGACGGAGCGGGGGAGTGCGCGGGGGAGCGCGACAGCGCACGGGAGCGCGACGGTACGGGGGAGCGCCCGGTGAGCGGCGACCACCAGACCCTGGCGCTGGTGCTGTTCAGCGCGTTCGTCGCGGTCACTCTGGGGATCACCACCTGGGTGAGCCGCAAGCGCCAGGGCTCCGCCGAGGAGTTCTACGCGGGCGGCCGGCTCTTCTCGCCGATGGAGAACGGATTCGCCATCGCGGGCGACTACATGTCCGCTGCCTCCTTCCTCGGGATCTCCGGCCTGATCGCCCTGTTCGGCTACGACGGCATGCTCTACTCGGTCGGGTTTCTCGTCGCCTGGCTGGTCGTGCTGTTCCTGGTCGCCGAACTCGTACGCAACTGCGGGCGGTTCACCCTCGCCGATGTCGTCGCGGCGAGGATGAGCGAACGGCCGGTCAGGATCGCGGCGGGCACCTCCTCGGTCACCGTCTCCGTGCTCTACCTGGTGGCGCAGATGGTCGGGGCGGGCAGCCTGGTCGCGCTGCTCCTCGGCGGTACGAGCGCCTCGGCGCGTACCTGGACCGTGATCGGCGTGGGCGCGCTCATGGTCGTCTATGTCTCCTTGGGCGGGATGCGGGCCACCACCTGGATCCAGATCGTCAAGGCCGTGCTGCTGATGGCCGGTGCGATCGCGCTGACCGTGCTCGTCCTGGTCCGCTTCCACGGCGATGTCAACGGCCTGCTGAACACCGCCGTCGCGCACAGCGGCCACGGTGCGGAGTTCCTCGCCCCCGGTCTCAAGTACGGCGGGGACTGGACCGCGCGCCTCGACTTCATCAGTCTGGGGCTGGCTCTTGTCCTGGGGACGGCCGGGCTGCCGCACATCCTCTCCCGCTTCTCCACCGTGCCGACCGCGCGCGCCGCCCGGCACTCGGTCGTCTGGGCCGTCGGTCTCATCGGCGGCTTCTACCTGATGACGATCGTGCTCGGGTTCGGGGCGGCGGCGCTGGTCGGTTCCGACGCGGTCCGTGCCTCGAACGCCGCGGGGAACACGGCCGTTCCGCTGCTGGCGCTCGATCTCGGCGGCGGGGCGGGATCGACCGGCGGAACGGTTCTCTTCGCGGTGGTCGCGGCCATCGCCTTCGCCACGATCCTCGCCGTCGTCGCGGGCATCACCCTCGCCTCCTCGGCGTCCGTCGCCCACGATCTCTACGTCTCGCTCAGACGCCGGCGCGCCAAGCGGCGAAGCGAGGTGGCGGTGGCCCGGCTGGCGGCGGCCGGTATCGGCGCGGTGGCGATCGCGCTCAGTCTGCTGGCCCAGGATCTGAATGTCGCCTTCCTGGTCGGTCTGGCGTTCGCGGTCGCCGCCTCCGCCAATCTGCCCGTCCTGCTGTACTCGCTGTTCTGGCGGAACTTCACCACACGGGGCGCGGTCTGGTCGGTGTACGGCGGGCTGATTCCGGCCGTGGTGCTGGTGGCGCTCTCGCCCGTGGTCTCGGGGAGTCCGGACGCGGTGCTCCCCGGTCTCGACTTCCAGGTGTTCCCGCTCCAGAACCCGGGTGTGGTCTCCATTCCGCTGGGCTTCCTCGCGGGCTGGATCGGTACGGTCACCTCGTCCGAGCCGCCCGATGAGGCCAAGTACGCGGAGACGGAGGTCCGTTCACTGACGGGGGCGGGGGCCGTCTGAGAGCCCGCCGCCAGGCCGCCCGCCGCCAGGCCGCCCGCCGCCAGGCCGTCCGTCACCTGACGCCTGGCCCCCGGCCCCCCGCCGTCCGCCGCCCCGCGTCCGTCAGGCGTTCGCCGCCCAGGTGTAGCGGTGTTCGGGGCGCCCCGTCTCGCCGTACCGGAGGGTGAGCCGTACCCGCCCGGCCCGCTCCAGCAGCTTCAGATAGCGCTGCGCGGTCTGCCGGCTCATCCCCGCGTTCTCCGCGATCTCCTGGGCCGACAGCGGACCGTCCGCGCTCATCAGCGCCTGGCGCACCAGTGCGGCGGTGGCGGGGGAGTGGCCCTTGGGCAGGGACGGGGCGCCGGCGGAGGAGAGCGCGGCGGCGGAGAGCGCCCCGAACATCCGGTCCACCTCCGCCTGTTCCGCCTCGCCGCCGCGGTCCAGAGTGCGGCGCAGTGCCGCGTACGCCTCCAGCTTGGCCCGCATACCGGCGAAATTGAATGGTTTGACCAGGTACTGAAGTGCGCCAAGGCGCATCGCGGCCTGCACGGTGGCGACATCGCGGGCCGCCGTCACCATGATCACATCGGTCTGATGGCCGAGTCGCCGCAGCTCCCGCACCACCACGAGTCCGTTCTCGTCCGGCAGATGGTGATCGAGAAGGATCAGATCGATGGCGCGCTCGGAGATCCGGCCGAGCGCCTCGGCGGCCGAGTGGGCCTGCGCGACCACCCGGAAGCCCGCCACCTTGGCCACATAGGCCGTATTGATCTCCGCGACCCGGATGTCGTCGTCCACGACCAGTACGTCGATCATCGTGTCTCCCCGGCCGCTGCCCGCGCCTGCGAGGCGTCGTCCGTGCCGTTGTCCGTGCCTTTGTCCGTGCCGTCCTTCGGGCCGTCGTCCGCGGTTCCGCCGTGGTGCGCGGCTGCTCCGCCGGGCAGGACCGCTTCGTCGTCCGGCGCCGTCAGGGCCTCCGGCAGTACGACGGTGAACTCGGCGCCGCCGTGCGCGGATTCGGCGACCCGCGCGCTGCCGCCCTGCCGCTCGGCGAGTCTGCGGACCAGGGCCAGACCGAGACCGCGTTTGCCGTGGGCCGGCGGCTCCTTGGTCGACCAGCCCTCGGAGAAGACGGCTTCACGGTGGGCGGCGGGGACACCGGTACCGCTGTCGGAGATCACAAGAACGACGGTACGGCCTTCGGCGCGCAGTTCCACCTCGATCCGCGGGTCCTCGGAGCCCGCCGCCGCGTCCAGCGCGTTGTCCACCAGATTGCCGACGACCGTCACCAGCCCCTGCGGATCCACCAGCCGGTCGGGCAGCAGTGTGCGGGACGAGAGCCGCAGCGAGACACCGCGCTCGGCGGCCACGGTGGCCTTGCCGACCAGCAGCGCGGCCGGCAGCGGATCGTGGACGCGCTCGGTGATCTGCTCGGCGGTGGCCCGGTGCACCCCGACGACCTCGGTGACGAACTCCGCCGCCTCCTCGTGCATCTCCAGCTCCAGCAGTCCGAGCAGGGTGTGCATCCGGTTCGCGTGCTCATGGTCCTGGGCCCGCAGGGCGTCGATCAGTCCGCGCGTCGCGTCCAGCTCACGGCCCAGCCGCTCCAGCTCGGTGCGGTCGCGGAGGGTGACGACGGCGCCGCCGTCGTCGGTCGGCATCCGGTTGGCGACCAGGACCCGGCTCCCCCGTACGGCGAGCAGGTCCTCGCCCAGCACGCGTCCGGTCAGCACCTCCGTGGTGCGTCCGGCCCCGAGCACCTCGTCGAGCGGCCGTCCGATGGCATCGGGACCGAGTCCCAGCAGCCGCTGCGCCTCGTCGTTGATCAGCCGGATCCGGCCGCTCCCGTTCAGCGCCACCACACCTTCCCGGAGGCTGTGCAGCATGGCCTCGCGCTCGGTGAGCAGCGCCGAGATGTCCGAGAAGGCCAGGTCATGGGTCTGCCGCTGGATCCGCCGGGAGATCAGATACGCGGCGAGCGCCCCCGCCGCGAGCGCCCCGCCCGCGTAGGCGAGCAGCCCGGGTATCGCGGCGAGCAGCCGGTCGCGGACGCTGTCGTAGGCGATACCGACCGAGACGGCCCCGACGATGGCGCCCGTACGGTCGCGCAACGGGACCTTGCCCCGGGCGGAGCGGCCGAGTGTGCCGCTGTCGATCTCCCGTATGTGCGCGCCGGCGAGCGCCTCGCTGGGATCGGTGGAGACGACCTTGCCGATCTGGCCGATATCGGTGTGTGACCAGCGGACTCCGCGTCTGTCCATGATCACCACATACTCGGCGCCGGTGGCGCGTCTGATCCGCTCGGCCTCGGCCTGGACGGGACCGCCGGGCGTCGGCCGTGAGGCCAGCAGATCGGCGGCGGCCTCCGCGGAGGCGGCGGTCTCGGCGATCGCCAGCGCGCGGCTCATCGCCTGGTCGTCCAGTTCCTTGCTGAAGGGGGCCAGAAAGAGCCCCGTGGCCAGCACGGTGACGCCCGCGGCGATGGCGAGCTGCATCAGCAGCACCTGCGAGAAGACCCGGCGCGGCCAGCCGAATCGGCGTCGTCTTCCCGCGGTGCTCGGTCCGGCGCTCATGTCCAGGAACGGTAGAGGGCGGGAGGGGCCTTCTCGAAATTTCCACAGTTACGCAAATCCGTCGCAAGGTTTGCAGATCACTTACGTTTGCCTGATGAGCGGCCAAAAACAGGCTGGCGCAGCGCCGCAGGTGTCAACTCGGGAGGCGAACCACGGGATTTGGTTCTGTCTCAGTGGTGGACGGACTGGCAGTTCTCTGCAACTCTCTGACCGCAAAACGCAAAAGACCCTGTTCATCAGTGCAGAAATGCTTGCCATACCGGCAGGCAGTCAGAGCCGCGCCCTCGCCGCCCCCGCGCCGAGGCCGAAGATCGGGGATCCATGAGATCGCTACGCCGGAGATGGCGGGTTCTCTCCACCGCCATAGCCACCAGTCTTTTGATGATGGGCTGGCCGTCGTTCACCGCTGCCGCGGCCGACGGTCCCAACATCGCCGCGGGGCGGACCGCGGCGACGAGCGCCAGTACGGGCGGCACCAAGGCCCGCGATGTGACGGACGGGAACCAGTCGACGTACTGGGAGGGCAACGGCAAGGGCTCCCAGTGGGTGCAGTCGGACCTGGGCTCCAGCAAGCGCGTCGACCAGGTGGTGCTGAAGCTCCCCGCAGGGTGGGAGAGCCGTAAGCAGACCCTGTCCATCCAGGGGAGCGCCGACGGGACCAGCTTCGCCACGCTGAAGAGCTCGGCCACGTACAGCTTCAGCAAGGGCCAGGGCAACAAGGTGACCGTGGCCTTCCCCGCCACCAAGGCGCGGTTCGTGCGGGCGAACTTCACCGCCAACACGGCCGGGAAGAAGGCCCAGCTCGCCGAGCTGGAGGTGCGTGCCGCGGCGGCGGCCTCGGTGAATCTGGCCGCCGGCAAGACGCTGACCTCCAGCAGCTTCACCGAGGTCTACGGGCCGGGCAACGCCAACGACGGCAACAAGGCCACCTACTGGGAGAGCAGGAACAACGCCTTCCCGCAGTGGATCCAGGCCGACCTCGGCTCCTCCGTCGGCGTCAACCAGGTGGTGCTGCGCCTGCCCGACGGCTGGGGCGCCAGGGACCAGACCCTGAAGATCCAGGGCAGCGCCAACAACTCCACCTTCTCGGACCTGACGGCCTCGAAGGCGTACACCTTCAGCCCCGCGGGCGCGCAGACGGTGACGATCTCCTTCGACGCCACCAGCACGCGCTATGTCCGGGTGCTGATCACGGCGAACACCGGGCAGCCCGGCGGCCAGCTCTCCGAGCTGGAGATCTACGGCCCCGAGACCGGTGACACCCAGGCCCCCACCGCTCCCACGGAGCTGACCTACACCGAGCCGGCCACCGGTCAGATCAGGCTGGCCTGGCGCCCGTCGACCGATGACACGGGTGTCACGGGCTACGACATCTACGCCAACAACGAGCTGCGGACCAGCGTCGCGGGCAGTGTCACGACCTTCACGGACACCCAGTCGACCGGTACGACGGTCTCGTACTACGTGCGGGCCAAGGACGCGGCCGGGAATGTCTCGGGCAACAGCAACACGGTCACCCGGCAGGGGGACACCGGTGACACCCAGGCGCCGACCATCCCCGCCAACCTCGCCTTCACCGAGCCGTCCTCCGGCCAGATCAGGCTGACGTGGAGCGCGTCGACGGACAACAGGGGTGTCACGGGTTACGACATCTACGCGAACAACGTCCTGCGGACCAGTGTCGCGGGGAACGTCACGACCTACACGGACAGCCAGTCGGCGGGTACGACGGTCTCGTACTACGTGCGGGCCAAGGACGCGGCCGGGAATGTCTCGGGCAACAGCAACACGGTGACCAGGAACGGCACCCAGGGTCCGACGGGCTCGAACCTCGCCATCGGCAAGCCGGTCACCGCGTCCTCCTCGGTCTTCACCTTTGTCGCGGAGAACGCCAACGACAACAGCGTCACCACCTACTGGGAGGGCGCGGGCGGCAGCTACCCCAACACCCTCACCGTGAAGCTGGGCGCCAACGCCGACACCGAGAACGTCGTGGTCAGGCTCAACCCGGACAGCAGCTGGGGCCCGCGTACCCAGAACATCCAGGTGCTGGGGCGTGAGCAGAACGCCACCGGCTTCACCAGCCTGGTGGCCGCCAGGGACTACGCCTTCTCCCCGGCGAGCGGCAACCTCGTGACCATCCCGGTCAGCGCGCGGGTCGCCGATGTCCAGCTCCGGTTCACCTCCAACACCGGTTCCGGTGCGGGCCAGGTGGCGGAGTTCCAGGTGATCGGCAACCCGGCGCCCAACCCGGACCTCACGGTCACCGGGCTGAGCGCGTCCCCGGCCTCGCCGGTCGAGTCCGACCCGATCACCCTGTCGGCGACCGTACGCAACGCCGGAGCGATCGCCTCCCCGGCCGGTTCGGTCGAGTTCCGCCTCGGCGGTACCAAGGTCGGCACCGGTTCCGTGGGCGCGCTCGCGGCCGGGGCCTCCGCCACGGTCACCGCGGACATCGGCGCGCGTGACGCCGGTTCGTACCAGCTCAGCGCCGTCGCGGACCCGGCCAACCAGATCATCGAGCAGAACGAGACCAACAACACCTTCACGGGCGCGAGCCCGCTGGTGGTGCGGCCGGTCGCCAGCTCGGACCTGATCGCCTCCGCCGTCTCGACGTCCCCGTCCAGCCCCGCGGCCGGTGACACCGTCTCCTTCTCGGTGGCGATCAAGAACCAGGGCACGGTGGCCTCGGCGGCCGGCGCCCATGGCATCACGCTGACGGTGCTGAACTCGACGGGTGCCACGGTCAGGACCCTGACGGGCACCTACAACGGCACCATCGCCGCGGGCGCCACCTCGGCCGCGGTCGGCCTCGGCACCTGGACGGCCGCCAACGGCTCGTACACGGTGAAGGTGGTCCTCGCCGACGACGCCAACGAACTGCCGGTCAAGCGTGTGAACAACACCAGCTCGCAGCCCCTCTTCGTCGGTCGCGGCGCCAATATGCCGTACGACATGTACGAGGCGGAGGACGGTGTCGCGGGCGGTGGCGCGCAGGTCGTCGGTCCCAACCGGACCGTCGGCGATGTCGCGGGCGAGGCGTCCGGCCGTAAGGCCGTCACCCTCAACAACACCGGAAACTACGTCGAGTTCACCACCAGGGCCAGCACGAACACGCTGGTCACCCGGTTCTCCATCCCGGACGCGGCCGGTGGTGGCGGGATCAACTCCAGTCTGAACATCTATGTCGACGGCACCTTCCTCAAGGCCATCGACCTCACCTCGAAGTACGCGTGGCTGTACGGCAACGAGACCGGTCCTGGGAACTCTCCCGGTGCCGGCGGGCCCCGTCACATCTATGACGAGGCCAATGTCCTGCTGGGCAGGACCGTTCCCGCGGGCAGCAAGATCCGTCTCCAGAAGGACACGGGCAACGCGCACACGTACGCGATCGACTTCATCAACCTGGAGCAGGCCACCGCGGTCGCGAACCCGGACCCGGCCACCTACACGGTGCCGGCCGGATTCACGCACCAGGATGTGCAGAACGCGCTGGACCGGGTGCGCATGGACACCACCGGCAAGCTCGTCGGTGTCTATCTGCCGGCCGGTGACTACCAGACGTCGAGCAAGTTCCAGGTCTACGGCAAGCCGGTCAAGGTGGTCGGCGCGGGTCCCTGGTTCTCCCGGTTCTTCGCCCCGTCGACCCAGGACAACACGGACGCGGGCTTCCGGGTGGAGGCGGCGGCGAAGGGCTCGTCCTTCGCGAACTTCGCCTTCTTCGGCAACTACACCTCGCGTATCGACGGGCCCGGCAAGGTCTTCGACCTGTCCAATGTGTCGGACATCACGATCGACAACATCTGGAACGAGCACACCGTCTGCCTCTACTGGGGTGCCAACGCGGACCGGGTCACCATCAGCAACTCCCGGATCCGCAACACCTTCGCCGACGGCATCAACATGACCAACGGCTCCACGGACAACCACGTCGTCAACAACGACGCGCGGGCCACCGGCGACGACGCCTTCGCGCTCTTCTCGGCGATCGACGCGGGCGGCGCGGACATGTACAACAACGTCTACGAGAACCTCTCGGCGACGCTGGTGTGGCGGGCCGCGGGCCTCGCCGTCTACGGCGGCTACCGCAACACCTTCCGCAACATCCATATCGCGGACACCCTGGTCTACTCGGGCATCACGGTCAGCTCGCTGGACTTCGGCTACGCGATGAACGGCTTCGGGACCGAACCCACGACGATCGAGAACGTGTCGATCGTCCGGTCCGGCGGGCACTTCTGGGGCAGCCAGACCTTCCCGGGAATCTGGCTGTTCTCCGCCTCCAAGGTGTTCCAGGGGATCCGGATCAACAACGTCGACATCGTCGATCCGACCTACAGCGGCATCATGTTCCAGACCAACTATGTGGGCGGTCAGCCGCAGTTCCCGATCAAGGACACCATCCTCAACGACATCTCGATCACGGGCGCCCTCAAGAGCGGGGACGCCTTCGACGCCAAGTCCGGCTTCGGACTGTGGGCGAACGAGCTGCCGGAGGCGGGTCAGGGGCCGGCTGTCGGTGAGGTCACCTTCAACCGTCTCAGGCTCAACAACAACGCCGTGGACGTGAGGAACACGACGCCCGGCTTCAGGATCATCATCAACCCGTAGAAGCCGCATCAACCCGTAGAAGTCACACCAACCCGTAGAAGTCACACCAACCCGTAGAAGTCGCACCGAACGGTAGAGAACCGAAGGCGTGGTGTCGGCCGGATCCGTCCGGCCGGCACCCCGCCTGCCACCCTCTTTACGCTCATAAGCAAGTAGCTTGCATCTCTTGCGATAGTCTTGCGTGTATGACGCGACGACTTGCTCAGGTGGCGAAGAAGGTTGGGGTCAGCGAGGCCACGGTCAGCCGGGTGCTCAACGGCAAGCCCGGAGTTTCGCAGGCCACGCGGCAGTCGGTGCTGACCGCGCTGGACGTTCTCGGCTACGAGCGGCCGACGCAGCTTCGCGGGGAGCGGGCCCGGCTCGTCGGTCTGGTGCTGCCGGAACTGCAGAATCCTATCTTCCCGGCGTTCGCCGAGGTGATCGGCGGAGCGCTGGCCCAGCAGGGCCTCACGCCCGTGCTCTGCACCCAGACCAAGGGCGGGGTCTCCGAGGCGGACTATGTGGAGCTGCTGCTTCAGCAGCAGGTCTCCGGGGTGGTCTTCGCGGGCGGACTGTTCGCGCAGGCGGACGCCCCGCACGACCACTACCGGCAGCTCGCCGAGCGCAAGATTCCGGTCGTCCTGATCAACGCACCGATCGAGAACCTCGACTTCCCCTGTATCTCCTGCGACGACGCCGTCGCCGTGGAGCAGGCCTGGCGCCATCTCGCCTCGCTCGGCCACGAGCGCATCGGCCTGGTGCTCGGCCCGTCCGACCATGTGCCCTCCCGGCGCAAGCTCGCCGCCGCGCTCGCGGCGGCGCGGGCCGCCAAGGCGCAGCTTCCCGACGCGTACATCGAGCGGACCATGTTCTCCCTGGAGGGTGGCCAGGCGGCGGCCTCGCGCCTGCTGGACCGGGGGGTCACCGGAATCATCTGCGCCAGCGATCCGCTGGCCCTGGGGGCGGTACGGGCCGCACGCCGGCGCGGTCTCGACGTACCGCGCGAGGTGTCGGTCGTCGGCTTCGACGACTCCGCCTTCATGAACTGCACCGAGCCGCCGCTGACCACCGTGCGCCAGCCCATCGAGGCCATGGGCAGGGCGGCCGTCGAGATGCTGAACGCCCAGATCCAGGGCGGTGCCGTACCCCCCGGAGAGCTGCTGTTCGAGCCGGAGCTGGTGGTACGGGGCTCCACCGCGCAGGCGCCCCGCCAGACGCCCGCGGAGGCGTCCGCCGACGCCTGAGCGGCCACCCGGACCCGCCTCGGGCGGGCCGGTCGGACAACACCCGGACGGGGCCCACTTGTTGGGCCCCGTCGGCGTTTGCGCATGTCTCCGCCGGCGTCCGCGCAGGTCCCGTTGTGTGGGAGGGCCCGCTCGGGATGAAATCGCCACATGCAGCTCACTGTCAAGTATTTGCGAAATCGGGGCGACATATTGCGGTCATCCGTAGTTAGTGGTTGAGTGAGCGCCGCCACACAGCGATGAAGCTGTGGGTTTGCCACGCTCCTGCCGCAAGAGGGGTCCCACCGATGAGAAGTTCCGGGTTCCGCCGTACCTGTACCGCAGCCATAGCCTCCGCGCTCGCCCTGACTGGACTGGCCGCGTGCGGCTCGGACAGTGAGGACACCGCGGGGGGCAAGACGCGTATCACCGTCAACTGCATGCCTCCGAAGAGCGCCAAGATCGACCGGCAGAGCTTCGAGGACGACATGAAGGCGTTCGAGAAGGCGAACCCGACCATCGATGTCGTCGGACGCGACGCCTTCCCGTGCCAGGACCCCAAGACCTTCGACGCCAAGCTCGCCGGCGGTCAGATGGAAGACGTCTTCTACACGTACTTCACGGACGCCAAGCACGTCGTCGACATCAACCAGGCCGCGGACATCACGTCCTATGTGCAGGACATGAAGGGCTACAGCGACATCCAGCAGTCGCTGCGCGACGTCTACACCGTCGACGGCAAGGTCTACGGCATTCCGCGCACCAACTACTCGATGGGCCTCCTCTACAACAAGAAGCTCTTCGAGCAGGCCGGCCTCGACCCCACCAAGCCCCCGGCCACCTGGGAAGAGGTCCGCGTCGCCGCCAAGAAGATCGCGGAACTGGGCAAGGGCTATGTGGGATACGCCGACTACAGCGCGCAGAACCAGGGCGGCTGGCACTTCACCGCGGAGATGTACTCGCAGGGCGGCGATGTCGTCAGCCCCGACGGCAAGTCGGCGAGCGTCGACAGCCCGGCCGGCAAGGCCGTCCTCCAGACGCTGAAGGACATGCGCTGGACCGACAACTCCATGGGCACCAAGCAGCTCCTGATCCTCAACGACGTCCAGCAGATGATGGGCTCGGGCAAGCTCGGCATGTACATCTCCGCCCCGGACAACATCCCGATCCTGGTGAAGGAGAAGGGCGGCAAGTACGAGGACCTCGCGCTCGCCCCGATGCCCGGCGGCAAGGGCACGCTCATCGGCGGCGACGGCTACATGTTCAGCAAGAAGGCCTCCCCCGAGCAGATCAAGGCCGGCCTGAAGTGGCTGGAGTACCAGACGAACGCCCCGGGCACCGGCCTCAACAACTGGAAGCGCGCGTCCGATCTGAAGGCCCCGGTCGGCCTCCCCGAGCCCCGGCTGTGGACGGGCGCGACGGACGCCAAGGACCAGGAGCTGAAGAAGCAGTACGCCAACGTACCGGTGGAGAACTACCAGGCCTTCCTCGACGGCAGCCAGCAGCTCACCGCGAAGCTGGAGCCGCCGAAGGCCCAGCAGATCTACTCGGTCCTCGACGGAGCGGTCTCCGCGGTCCTCACCAAGAAGGACGCCGACATCGACGGACTCCTGAAGGACGCGCAGTCCAAGATCGACGGAATCCTGTCCCGAGGCTGAGGCTGACGCACCGATGAAGACTGTCCAGGCCCCCCACCGGTCCGCCGCAGCGCCGCCCGCCACCCCGGGGCCGCGCCCGGCGGGCCGCCGGTCCGCGAGCCCGCTCGCGCGCCGGCTCTCCCACCAGGTACGCGCCTACGGCTTCCTGATCGGCGGCCTGCTCTGCTTCGCGCTGTTCTCCTGGTACCCGGCGATCCGCGCGGTGATCATCGCCTTCCAGAAGTACACCCCCGGATCCGCCCCCGAGTGGGTCGGGACCGACAACTTCACCCAGGTCTTCCATGACCCGGAGTTCGGGGCGGCCTGGCGCAACACCCTCACCTTCACCCTGATCGCCCTGCTCATCGGTTTCGCGGTGCCGTTCGTGATGGCGCTCGTCCTCAACGAGCTGCGCCACGCGAAATCGTTCTTCCGCGTGGTCGTCTATCTCCCGGTGATGATCCCGCCGGTGGTCAGCGCCCTGCTGTGGAAGTGGTTCTACGATCCGGGCGCCGGTCTCGCCAACGAGGCACTGCGCTTCCTCCATCTGCCCACCTCGAACTGGACCAACGGCGCGGACACCGCGCTGCTGTCCCTGGTCATCGTCGCCACCTGGGCGAACATGGGCGGCACGGTCCTCATCTATCTCGCCGCGCTCCAGGGCATCCCGGGGGAGCTCTACGAGGCGGCGGAGCTGGACGGCGCCAACATCTGGCAGCGGGTGCGGCATGTGACCATCCCGCAGACGCGCTTCATCATCCTGATGCTGATGCTGCTCCAGATCATCGCCACGATGCAGGTGTTCACGGAGCCCTTCGTGATCACCGGCGGCGGGCCGGAGAACTCCACGGTCACCATCCTCTATCTGATCTACAAGTACGCCTTCCTCTACAACGACTTCGGCGGGGCCTGCGCCCTGAGCGTGATGCTGCTCATCGTGCTCAGTCTCTTCTCCGCCCTCTATCTGCGGGTCACCCGCACCGACGACTGAGAGGAGCGCAGCGCCATGACCCAGATCGCGCCGCCTCCCCGGCAGGCACCCCCCGCGCCCGAAGAGGCCGCCCGGCGCACGACGCGAGGCCCGGCCGTACGGACCCTCGTCTCGCCGCTCGCGCTCGCCAGCACCCGCGGCAAGACCCTCTACTGGACCGTCTTCGGCGGGGTCGTCCTCGCCTTCGTCCTGGCCTTCCTGTTCCCGGTGTACTGGATGGCCTCGGGCGCCATGAAGTCCCCCGACGAGCTGGTCCAGACGCCGCCGACACTGGTCCCGGAGTCCTTCTCCCTCACCGCGTACACCGATGCCTGGGATCTGATGCAGCTCCCGACGCATCTGTGGAACACGGTGGTGCAGGCCGCCGGTGCCTGGATCCTCCAGCTCGTCTTCTGTACGGCGGCGGCCTACGCGCTGTCCAAGCTGAAGCCCGCGTTCGGGAAGATCATCCTGGGCGGCATCCTGGCCACCCTGATGGTCCCGGCCCAGGCACTGCTCGTACCGAAGTACCTGACCATCGCCGATCTGCCGCTGATCCACACCAGTCTGCTCAACGATCCGCTCGGCATCTGGCTCCCGGCCGTCGCCAACGCCTTCAACCTCTATCTCCTCAAGCGGTTCTTCGACCAGATCCCGCGCGATGTGCTGGAGGCGGCGGAGATCGACGGCGCCGGAAAGCTCCGTACGCTCTGGTCGATCCTGCTGCCCATGTCCAGACCGGTGCTCGGCGTGGTGTCCATCTTCGCGCTGGTGGCCGTCTGGCAGGACTTCCTCTGGCCCCTGATGGTCTTCTCGGACACCGACAAGCAGCCCATCAGCGTGGCGCTCGTCCAGCTCTCCCAGAACATCCCGCTCTCGGTGCTGATCGCCGCCATGGTGATCGCCAGTATTCCGATGGTCCTGATGTTCCTGGTGTTCCAGCGGCACATCATCGCCGGCATCAGCGCCGGCAGTACCAAGGGCTGACCAGCCCCGCGCCGGCCCACCCCCCTCACCTCGACGCAGAAGGCTTCGCACTGTGAGACAGCCCTCCCCTGCCCCTCTGGAGCCCGCCGACAAGAACTGGTGGCGGAACGCCGCCATCTACCAGGTCTACGTACGCAGCTTCGCCGACGGTGACGGTGACGGCACCGGTGATCTCGCCGGCGTACGGGCCAGGCTGCCGTATCTCGTGGAACTGGGCGTGGACGCCCTCTGGTTCACCCCGTGGTATCTGTCCCCGCTCGCCGACGGCGGCTACGACGTCGCGGACTACCGCACCATCGACCCGGCGTTCGGCACCCTCGCGGAGGCCGAGAAGCTCATCGCCGAGGCGCGGGAGCGGGGTATCCGTACGATCATCGATGTCGTGCCCAACCATGTCTCCGACCAGCACGCCTGGTTCAAGGCGGCGGTGGCGGCGGGCTCCGGCAGCCCCGAGCGCGACCTGTTCCACTTCAGGACGGGACGCGGCGAGAACGGCGAGATCCCGCCCAACGACTGGATCTCCGAGTTCGGCGGCACGCCCTGGACCCGGCTCGACGACGGGGAGTGGTATCTGCATCTCTTCGCGACCGAGCAGCCCGACCTCAACTGGGCGCATCCCGCGGTACGTCAGGAGCACGAGGACGTCCTGCGCTTCTGGTTCGAGCGGGGCGTCGCGGGCGTACGGATCGACTCGGCCGCGCTGCTCGCCAAGGACCCGGCCCTGCCGGACTTCACCGTCGGCCGTGACCCGCACCCCTTCGTCGACCGGGACGAACTGCACGACGTCTACCGGTCCTGGCGTGCCATCGCCGACGAGTACGACGCGATCTTCGTCGGGGAGGTGTGGCTGCCCGACACCGAGCGCTTCGTACGGTATCTGCGCCCCGACGAACTGCACACCGCGTTCAACTTCACCTTCCTCGCCTGTCCTTGGGACGCGGACCTGCTGCGCTCCGCGATCGACACGACGGTCGCCGAGCACGCGCCGGTGGGCGCCCCCGCCACCTGGGTGCTCTGCAACCACGATGTGACCCGTACCGTCACCCGGTACGGGCGTGAGGCCAGCGGCTTCGACTTCGCGGCCAAGGAGTTCGGGACCCCGACCGACACGGAGCTGGGTACGCGGCGGGCCCGCGCCGCGGCGCTGCTCTCCCTGGCGCTCCCCGGCGCCGTCTATCTCTACCAGGGCGAGGAGCTGGGGCTGCCCGAGGTGGAGATCCCGCTCGACCGGATCCAGGACCCGATGCACTTCCGCTCCGGCGGTACGGATCCGGGACGCGACGGGTGCCGGGTGCCGCTGCCGTGGACGTCCGACGCGCCCCACGCGGGCTTCGGCTCGGAGAACGAACCCTGGCTTCCGCAGCCGGAGTCGTGGTCCTCGTACGCGGCAGATCTCCAGTCGGGTGATCCCGGCTCGATGCTCACGCTGTACCGCGAGGCCCTGCGGCTGCGCCGTACCGTACCGGGCTTCGGGGACGGACCGATGAGCTGGCTGGAGGCGGCCCCCGGGGTGCTGGCCTTCACCCGTACGGACGGGCTGATCTGCGTCGTCAACTTCGGCGAGGAAGCGGCCGAACTCCCGGCCCACACCGGCGTTCTGCTCCTGAGCGGCCCGCTGGACGGCAACGGCCGCCTGCCCCAGGACACGGCGGCCTGGCTACAGGCCTGACGGGCACCGGCGCCCACGTCGGGACCAGCGCGCGCCTCGGGACCGGCACCGCCCTGAGCGGCGCCCGCGTCGAACGGGGCCGCGTCGAACGGGGTCCGCGCCCGGTCGGCTGCCCGGTCGGCCCGTGCTCGGTCGGCCTGCGCCCGGCCGACCCGCGCCCGGTCGGGACCCGCGGCCGGCCGGGCCCGCGCACGGGGTCCCGCCCTGGGGCGAGGGCCCACTCCTGCCCGGGTCCGGTGTTCGCGCCGGGCCCCGGGTCCGCGCCCGGCCGACCGCAACGGGACCTGTGGTCGGCCGGGCCGTGTGAAGCGGTCGCCGTCGCCCGCCCGGCCGGCCTTTCGCTCGGTCTCCCGTCCGTCCGGGATCCGTCCGCTCAGAGCCTCCCCGCTCCGGGCAGGTCACCGGGCGGACGGGGGCCGTTGTACCGGCCGCTCGGGCGCAGCCGCAGCGGCTGTTCCCCGTACTCCTCCAGCGCGTGCGCGATCCACCCCGCCGTACGGGCCACGGCGAAGACCGTCTCGCCCGCCTCGGCCGGCATCCCCGCGGTCACCGAGAGCGCCGCGAGCGCGAGGTCGACATTGGCGTGCAGGGGCGCCTGGCGCGCGGTGGTCGCCTCCACCTCCCGCGCCGCCGTCAGCACGGGACCTGCCCCCGGCACCTCCCGCAGCACGGTGAACAGCGCCTCGGCGCGTGGGTCCCGGCCCGGGTTGTCGGCTGGAGCGCCAATATCCTGGAGCAGGCGGAGGACTCCAAGATCATCCGCCCGGCGGCCCGTTACGCGGGACCGCCCCCGCCCCAGCCGGTCCCGGCCTGCTGAGCGGGACGGCACCGACTCGACCCCCCCCACGCGGCACGGAGGCGCATTCGTGAGCAGGCAGCAGATCCCGGTGGTCGTCCTCACCGGCTTTCTGGGATCCGGTAAGACGACCCTGCTCAACCATCTTCTGCGGCGCCGCGCGGGCCGGCGTATCGCGGTGGTCGTCAATGACTTCGGCGCCATCGAGATCGACGCCATGACGGTGGCCGGACAGGTCGGTTCGACGGTCTCGCTCGGTAACGGCTGTCTGTGCTGCGCCGTCGACGCGAGTGAACTCGACACCTATCTGGAGCGGCTCAGCCGGCCCGCGGCCCGGATCGACATCATCGTCATCGAGGCGAGCGGACTGGCCGAGCCGCGGGAACTCGTCCGGATGCTCCTGGCCGGGGACCATCCGGGCACGGTGTACGGGGGACTGGTCCAGGTCGTCGACGCGGCCGAGTTCGACGCCACCCGGGAGCGCCATCCCGAGATCGACCGGCATCTCGCGATCGCCGATCTCGTGGTCCTGAACAAGACCGACCGGGTGGCGGAGCGGGAGCGGCGGCGCGTCCTGGCCGCCATCGGAGGGCTCACGTCCGGGACACCCGTGATCTCCGCCTCGTACGGACGGATCGATCCGGAGCTGCTGTTCGACCCGGCCGTCGTGCCGGCGGAGGAGGAGAAGGTCCGTCAGCTCTCCTTCGAGGATCTGCTGTACGGGGAAACCTCACACGAGGGTCACGCGGACGGCGAGGGTCACGCGGACGGCGACGGCGGCAGCGACGGCAGCGACGGCCACGAGGGCCATCTCCACGCGGTGTACGAGAGCGTCTCGTACACCGCGCGGGCTCCGATGAACCCGCGCCGGCTCATGGAGTTCCTCGACTCCCGGCCCGAAGGGCTCTACCGGATCAAGGGGTTCGTGGACTTCGGCGCGTTCGATCCGGGCAATCGGTACGCCCTGCACGCGGTCGGCCGGTTTCTGCGCTTCTACCCGGAGCCCTGGGCGCGCGACGAGGAGCGCCGCACCCAGCTCGTACTGATCGGCTCCGGCATCGACGGCGACGCGCTGCTCAAGGAGCTGGCGGTCTGCGAGGAGTCAGGCCCCCCGGACGCCCCCGTCGACGACCGGGCGATGTGGGGCGTCCTGCGCTACGTACCCGACCCGGCCGAGCCCGGGTCTGCCGCCGGGGCCGGGCCTGGAGCCGGTGCCGGGCCCGAGGGCCCGGCCGCCGCCCCGGACCAGCCGTAGCGTCAGCCGGACAGGAGATCCGGGATCCGGGATCCCGGCCCGCGATCCCGGGCCCTCGTCCGTCAGTGCGCGGGCCCGGCCAGTGCCTCTACCGCCAGGGTGAACGGCGTACCCGAACCGTCCCGGCGCGGATCGGGATCCGGCAGCTCCACCGGAGCGCCGTTCTTCTGCGCCGCCCGCGCCGGGCTCGCCCCGGCCCAGGCCAGCACGAGCATGTCCTCACCCTTCAGGAACCGGTGGCAGCGCACACCGCCCGTCGCCCTGCCCTTGCGGGGGTACTGGTCGAACGGTGTGAGCTTGGCCGTACGTACCGAGTCGTCCAGCGTGCCGTGCGAGCCCGTGATCGTGAAGACCAGGGCGTCCGCCGCCGGGTCCACCGCCGTGAAGGAGATCACCGTGGCGTCCTCGGTCAGCTTGACACCCGCCATACCGCCTGCGGGGCGGCCCTGGGGCCGTACCTGCGAGGCCTGGTAGCGCAGCAGTTGGGCGTCCGAGGTGATGAAGACCAGATCCTCCTCGCCCGTGCGCAGCTCCGCTCCGCCGACGATACGGTCGCCCTCCTTGAGGGTGATGACCTCCAACTCGTCCTTGTTGGCGGGGAAGTCGGGGACCACCCGCTTGACCACGCCCTGGAGCGTGCCCAGCGCGAGGCCCGGGGACGACTCGTCGAGTGTGGTCAGACAGACCAGTTCCTCGTCGCCCTCCAGCGCGAGGAACTCCGAGACCGGAGCCCCGCCCGAGAGATTCGGCGCCGAGGCGGTGTCCGGGAGCTGTGGCAGATCGATCACCGAGATCCGCAGCAGCCGTCCGGCCGAGGTCACCGCGCCGACATCGCCGCGCGCCGTCGCGGGCACGGCCGAGATGATCACATCGTGCTTGACGCGCCTGCCGTCGCCGCCCTCCAGCGGCTCGCCGTTGACCGTACGGGCCAGCAGACCGGTCGAGGAGAGCAGGACCCGGCACGGGTCGTCCGCCACCTCCAGCGGCACCGCGGTCACCGAGGAACCGGCCGACTCCAGCAGCACCGTGCGCCGGGGGGTGCCGAACTTCTTCGCCACCGCGGCCAGTTCGGTCGAGACGAGCTTGCGCAGCTCGGTGTCCGAATCCAGGATTCCGGTCAGCTCGTCGATCTCGCCGTTGAGCCGGTCGCGCTCGCTCTCCAGCTCGATCCGGTCGAAGCGGGTGAGCCGGCGCAGCGGGGTGTCCAGGATGTACTGCGTCTGGACGTCGCTCAGCGAGAAGTGCTCGATCAGCCGCTCCTTGGCCTGCGCCGAATTGTCGCTGGACCGGATCAGCCGGATGACCTCGTCGATGTCGATGAGCGCGACGAGCAGGCCCTCGACGAGATGCAGCCGGTCGCGCCGCTTGGTCCGCCGGAACTCGCTCCTGCGGCGCACGACGTTGAACCGGTGGTCCAGATAGACCTCCAGCAGTTCCTTCAGCCCCAGTGTCAGCGGCTGGCCGTCCACCAGCGCCACATTGTTGATACCGAAGGACTCCTCCATCGGCGTCAGCTTGTAGAGCTGCTCCAGCACCGCTTCGGGCACGAAGCCGTTCTTGATCTCGATGACCAGGCGCAGTCCGTGCGAGCGGTCCGTGAGGTCCTTGACATCCGCGATGCCCTGGAGCCTCTTCGCGGAGACCAGGTCCTTGATCTTCGCGATGACCTTCTCGGGACCGACCGTGAAGGGCAGCTCCGTGATGACCAGACCCTTGCGGCGCGGGGTGACGTCCTCCACCGTCGCGGTGGCCCGGATCTTGAAGGTGCCGCGCCCGTTCTCGTACGCGTCCTTGATCCCCGTCAGTCCGACGATCCGGCCGCCGGTGGGCAGATCGGGACCCGGGACGAAACGCATCAGCGTCTCCAGGTCCGCGGCCGGGTGCTTGATCAGATGGCGCGCGGCCGCCACGACCTCCCCCAGATTGTGCGGCGGCATGTTCGTCGCCATACCGACCGCGATGCCGGAGGCGCCGTTGACCAGGAGGTTGGGGTAGGCGGCGGGAAGCGTGACCGGTTCTCGCTCCTGGCCGTCGTAATTCGGCTCGAAATCGACGGTGTCCTCGTCGATCGACTCCGTCATCAGTGACGTGGCGTCGGCCATCCGGCACTCGGTGTAGCGCATCGCGGCCGGCGGGTCGTCATTGCCGAGCGAGCCGAAGTTGCCATGTCCGTCGACCAGCGGCAGCCGCATCGAGAACGGCTGTGCCATCCGGACCAGCGCGTCGTAGATCGACGCGTCGCCGTGCGGGTGGAGCTTGCCCATCACCTCGCCGACGACACGCGCGCACTTCACATACCCGCGGTCGGGGCGCAGGCCCATCTCGTTCATCTGGTAGACGATGCGGCGGTGCACCGGCTTCAAGCCGTCCCGGGCGTCCGGCAGGGCCCGGGAGTAGATCACCGAGTACGCGTACTCGAGGAAGGAGCCCTGCATTTCATCGACCACGTCGATGTCGAGGATCTTCTCCTCGAAGTCCTCCGGCGGCGGGGTCTTCGTGCTGCGGCGGGCCATCGCTGCTGCGGCTCCTTCACAGGTCCTGTACGGCAACTTCTCTAGCTGACGCCGACCATTGTGGACCGAGCCAGTGACAACGCCGACCTCGACCCGTCGTTGGGGACGCGGCGCGGGGCCTCCCACAGGCCCCCGAGCGACTCCCGAGCGACTCCCGAGAGATCTCCGAGAGGCCCCCGCGCGACCTTGGAGAGGCGTCCGCCGAGATGTCCGGCGGGACGTCCGCCGGGACATCGGCCGGGACGTCCGGCGCGGGTGTGACACCCGGGAACTTCGCCAGGTGTCGGCACGCTTGCATACAGTGGCAGGACTTCTCCATATCGCGATCGAAGGGACGTACATGCCCATGGGTCACACGGCCACAGCGCAGGCCGGTTCCGGCGGCCTGACAGCGACTGAGCACCGCCTGGCCAACGGCCTGCGCGTGGTGCTCTCCGAGGACCACCTGACCCCGGTCGCCGCGGTCTGCCTCTGGTACGACGTCGGCTCACGCCATGAAGTCAAGGGCCGTACGGGACTCGCCCACCTCTTCGAGCACCTGATGTTCCAGGGGTCGGCCCAGGTGAAGGGGAACGGCCACTTCGAGCTGGTGCAGGGCGCCGGCGGCTCGCTGAACGGCACCACCAGCTTCGAGCGGACGAACTATTTCGAGACCATGCCCACCCACCAGTTGGAGCTGGCGCTCTGGCTGGAAGCCGACCGGATGGGCTCGCTGCTCGCCGCGCTCGACGAGGAGTCCATGGAGAACCAGCGGGACGTCGTCAAGAACGAACGCCGCCAGCGCTACGACAACGTGCCGTACGGCACGGCCTTCGAGCGCCTGACCGCGCTCGCCTACCCCGAGGGCCATCCGTACCACCACACCCCGATCGGCTCGATGGCCGACCTGGACGCGGCGACGCTGGAGGACGCCCGCGCGTTCTTCCGCACGAACTACGCGCCGAACAACGCGGTGCTCTCGGTCGTCGGTGACATCGACCCCGAGCAGACGCTCGCCTGGGTCGAGAAGTACTTCGGCTCCATCCCGTCCCACGACGGCAAGCAGCCGCCGCGCGACGGCACGCTGCCCGACACCATCGGCGGGGAGCTGCGCGAGGAGATCCACGAGGAGGTCCCGGCGCGCGCGCTGATGGCCGCCTACCGGCTGCCGCAGGACGGCACACGCGAGTGCGACGCCGCCGATCTGGCGCTCACCGTCCTCGGCGGCGGCGAGTCCTCCCGGCTGCACAACCGGCTGGTGCGCCGGGACCGGACCGCGGTCGCCGCGGGCTTCGGACTGCTGCGTCTGGCGGGCGCCCCCTCCCTCGGCTGGCTGGACGTGAAGACGTCCGGCGGGGTCGAGGTCCCGCAGATCGAGGCCGCCGTCGACGAGGAGCTGGCCAGGCTCGCCGCCGAGGGACCGACCGCCGAGGAGATGGAGCGGGCCCAGGCCCAGCTGGAGCGCGAGTGGCTGGACCGGCTGGGCACGGTCGCGGGCCGCGCCGACGAGCTGTGCAGGTTCGCGGTGCTCTTCGGCGACCCGCAGCTCGCGCTGACGGCCGTCACGCGCGTGCTGGACATCACCGCCGAGGAGGTGCGCGCCGTCGCCGCGGCACGGCTGCGCCCCGACAACAGGGCGGTGCTGGTGTACGAACCGCTCGCCTCCGAGGACGCCGCCGACGCGGCGCGCACGGCCGGCGACGAGACCGACGAGCACGAGGGGACGGACCAGTGAGCGACGCTGCCGTGACCATGGACTTCCATCCGCAGCCGACCGCCGGCGAGGCCAGGCCCTGGGCCTTCCCCGCCCCCGGGCGCGGTGCGCTCGAGAACGGCCTGACGGTGCTGCGCTGCGACCGCCCGGGACAGCAGGTGGTGGCCGTCGAGATCAATCTCGACGCCCCGCTGGAGGCCGAGCCCGAGGGGCTCGACGGTGTCGCCACGATCATGGCGCGCGCCTTCTCCGAGGGCACCGACAAGCACAGCGCCGAGGAGTTCGCCGCCGAGCTGGAGCGCTGCGGCGCCACGCTCGACGCGCACGCGGACCACCCGGGGGTACGGATCTCCCTGGAGGTTCCCGTCTCCCGGCTGCCCAAGGCGCTCGGCCTGCTCGCCGAGGCGCTGCGCGCCCCCGCCTTCGCGGACAGCGAGGTCGAGCGGCTCGTACGGAACCGGCTCGACGAGATCCCGCACGAGACCGCCAACCCGGGCCGCCGCGCCGCCAAGCAGCTCTCCAAGGAGCTGTTCCCCGCCGCCTCACGGATGTCCCGGCCGCGCCAGGGCACCGAGGAGACGGTGGAGCGCATCGACGCCTCGGCCGTCCGGGCCTTCTACGAGGCGCATGTGCGTCCCGCCACGGCCACCGCCGTGGTCGTCGGCGATCTCACCGGTGTCGATCTGGACGAGGTGCTCGCGGAGACCCTCGGCACCTGGACCGGTGACACCGCCGAGCCGCGCCCCGTACCGCCCGTGACCGCCGACGACACCGGCCGCGTGGTGATCGTGGACCGGCCCGGAGCCGTCCAGACGCAGCTGCTGATCGGCCGCATCGGTCCCGACCGGCACGACCGCGTCTGGCCCGCCCAGGTGCTCGGCACCTACTGTCTGGGCGGCACGCTCACCTCCCGGCTCGACCGGGTGCTGCGCGAGGAGAAGGGCTACACCTACGGGGTGCGGGCCTTCGGGCAGGTGCTGCGCTCCTCCGCCCCCTCGGAGCCGGGCGGGCCGTCGGGCGCCGCGATGCTCGCCATCAGCGGTTCCGTGGACACCGCGTCCACGGGTCCGGCGCTGGACGACCTCTGGAAGGTGCTGCGCACCCTCGCGGCCGACGGTCTCACCGACGCCGAGCGTGATGTGGCCGTCCAGAATCTGGTGGGCGTGGCGCCGCTGAAGTACGAGACGGCCGCCTCGGTCGCCGCCACGCTGGCGGACCAGGTCGAGCAGCACCTCCCGGACGACTTCCAGGCACAGCTCTATGCCCGGTTGGCCGAGACCGGCACGGTCGAGGCGACGGCCGCGGCCGTCAACGCCTTCCCGGTGGACCGGCTCGTCACCGTGCTCGTCGGGGACGCCGAGCAGATCAAGGAGCCGGTCACGGCTCTCGGTATCGGAGAAGTGACGGTCGTCTCCGGCTGACCGGTCCGGCTGTCCGATCGGCTGACCGAACGGTCACCGGTGACCGATTCCGATCGCTGGAGCTCCGCTCGGTAAGCCCGATAAGCCCGGTAACGATAAATCCGTCGGTGAGATAAACCCCGGTGACACACGTCACCGGGGTTTCCTCATATGTCCGCTTTAGTGGGGAGGTTGCCTGTCTGCCCTGTGGTGTGCGCTACAAAACACCCTGTCCATTTGGTGATTGAAAGATGAGCCGCTTAGCGTCGGTCCGGCTGTTCGCCAGTACCCCGCCGCGACCGCGGCATCGGACAGCCATCGCCGAGTCCCCGTCAGGCGCGAGCCTGGGGAGCCGGGGACCCACACGCAGTCCCCGGGGTGAATCGGACGCCTTGGCGCACACCCGCGCCGAGGTGTCCGTAGGAGACCTTCCTGCTCCCACCCTCTGTCCCGGTAGGCGAGAAGGAGGGAAAGGACCAACCGCTACATGGCGTTCACCCGTGCCACCGGCAAGCATCGTGCCCGGAGCCGTCGTACTCGCAGAGGCATGAGCGCCGCCGGCGCCGCGACGCTCACCGCGACAGGTGTCATCAGCGCCCTGGCCGCCCCGGCGCACGCCGCCGAGCCGGACACCCGGGCCCCCGGACGGACCGGGCTGGCCCAGGCCCTGGTCATCGGTGACTCCCTCGCCGACGCGATCGACGCCCAGGCCGAGGCCCAGCACCAGGCCGCCGCGCGGGCCAGGGCGGAGGCCGAGGCCCGGCGGGCGGTCGAGGCCCGTGCCAAGGAGATCCGCGTGGAGAGGCAGCGCGCGGCCCGCGCCGCCGAGCGCAGGCGCCTCAACACCTTCCGGCTCCCCGTCGCCGGCTCGTACGTCACCACCGGCTACCGGACCGGCGGCTCGCTCTGGTCCTCCGGCAGCCACTCGGGCGTCGACTTCCGCGCGGCGTCCGGGACCCCGGTGGTGGCCGTCGGCGCCGGCACCGTCGTCGAGGCCGGCTGGGGCGGCGCGTACGGCAACAACATCGTGCTCCGGATGACCGACGGCACCTACACCCAGTACGGCCATCTCTCCTCGATCGCCGTCTCCGCCGGCGGGACCGTCGCCCCGGGACAGCGGATCGGTCTCTCCGGCGCGAGCGGCAACGCGACCGGACCGCATCTCCACTTCGAGGCCAGGACCGACTCGGAGTACGGCTCCGACATGGACCCCGTCGCCTATCTGCGCGCACACGGTGTGAACGTCTGACCGAAGCCGGACGCTGGCCAAAAGATATCTATTGATTCCGGGCACCCATCGGAAATCCGCGTTGATTGCAATAGAGTCACGGAACAGGCGTCGATCGGCAGCGTTTCGCGCGGATTAAGTCGGAGGTTCGGACATGCGCATTCCCGCGCACTCGGTATGCACGGCGATCCGCGACGACATTGTCTCCGGTGTATTCGAACGGGGCGGCCGGCTCACCGAGGAGCAGCTCGCGCGGCGCTACGGCGTCTCCCGCGTCCCGGTGCGCGAGGCCCTGCGGACGCTGGAGTCCGAGGGCTTCGTGACCACCCGCCGCCATGTCGGCGCGTGTGTGGCCGAGCCGACGGACCAGGAGGCGGCCGATCTCCTGGAGGTGCGGCAGCTCCTGGAGCCGCTGGGCGCTGCCCGCGCCGCCCAGCGCCGTACGGAGGCCCATCTCAAGGTGCTCCGTGGCCTGGTCAGACTGGGGCAGGAGCGGGCCAGGCGGGGCCAGGGCGAGGATCTGCGCTCGCTCGGCGCCTGGTTCCACGAGACGCTCGCACAGGCGTCGGGGAGTCCGGCGCTCACCGCCCCGCTCACCCAGCTCCGGCACAAGATCGCCTGGATGTATGTGGTCGACCAGCCCGCGCATCCCGTGGAGTCCTGGGCGGAGCACGGCGCGATCGTGGACGCGGTGGCGCGCGGCGACGCGGAGCGCGCGCGGTCCCTGACCGCCCTGCACGCGGAGCGCACGGCGGCGGTGCACCGGCTGCGCCGAGCCGAGCGCGGCCGGGAAAAGGTGAGGGCTTCGCAACATGCTGTAAACACCACGAGTGCTCGCACTTAACATTCTCGCCGTATACAAAGAATAGGAATAGCGCGGCTTATTCTTCGCTGCCCGCACGAAAAGACGGAGCCGCGGTGCGCCTAATTC
>NZ_JBSGVS010000052.1:14116-69059 GCF_053608565.1 Streptomyces sp. NPDC055025 | reverse complement strand
CCCTCACGGGCCCGCCACCCCCCGCGGGTACTGTCCGCCGGTCCGCGCGGACTGATCCGCGAAGACCGGCCGGACAGGACCCAGGCGATCAGATGAGTCTCAACCGGTCCGGAGTTCCGGAGGGTTCGGACTCAGGGAGTCCGGGATCAGGACTCTTCGTTGATCAGCTGGTCGATCTCCGCGTCGGCCGCCTTCGTGGCCTCCGCTACCGACTTGCCCTTGATGATGTCGAGCAGCATGACCTCGAGCGTTTCCTTCTTCTCGATGGCCGTCCAGCCCGGGGCGATCGGCGTGAACCACGCGTCGGGAACGGCGTTGGCTATCGGCGCGGTCTCCGGCTTCGCCTGCAGCGGCTCAAGCTGCTTGGTGTTGTTCGGCAGGATGTTCTTGGAGGCGAGGACCTCCTGCGACTTGGCGCTGGTGAAGGCCGCGATCCACTCCTCACCGAGGTCCAGGACCTTGGACTTGGAGATGGTGGCGAGGTCGGAACCGCCGATGAAGGACGGCAGGGTCTTGCCCTCGGGGCCGGGCATGGCGGCCGTACCGATCTTGTCCTTCAGCTTCGGGTTGCCGTTCGACGCCGGGTCGATGACGCTGCCGGCCTCCCAGCCGTGGCCGTAGAGGAGCGCGGTCTTCTCGTTGGCCAGGACGTTGGCGTGGTCCGCCTCGTCCTTGGTCTTGTCGCCGTGGTTGTACTTGTTCACCAGGTCGACGAAGTGCTGGATGCCCTTCTGGGCCTCGGGGGTGGAGAGGCTGGCCTTCCACTCCTTGGCGCCCTCGTCGTACTTGGCCACCGACCCGCCGTACGCCGCGACGTACGACAGCGCCGCGTACCAGTAGCGGCCCGGCAGGTAGAGCGGCGAGAACGCCTTGTCCTTGCCGTACTTGGTGCCGACCTGGCCGAGGGCCTTGGTCAGGTCCGCCTCGGTGGTGGGCAGCACGTCCGAGCCGGTGGCGGCCTTGAACATGTCCTTGTTGTAGAGCGCGACCCGGGCACCCGCGTAGTAGGGGACACAGAACTGCTTGCCCTCGAAGGTGCAGGTGTCCTTCAGACCCTTGATCCAGGTGTCCGAGTTCTCGTACTTGGCCGGGTCGATCTCACCGAGCGCGCCGTTGAGGATGTACGTCATCGTCTCGGTGTTGCCCAGCTCGACGACATCGGGGTACTTGTCGCCGGCGAGCGCCGCGTCGAGCTTCTTGGCCTTGTCCGCCCACTGCTGGTACTGGACCTTGACCGTCACGTTCGGGTACTTCGCCTTGAACTGGTCGTTGACGTCCTTGACCAGCTCCGGCCAGGTGCTCTGCGCGTCCGACATGAGCCAGACGGTCAGCGTCTCCTTACGGTCCTTGGGATCCTTCGACGCCGTGCTGTCGTCCGAGCCACACGCGGCAATACCGACCATCATGCCCGCGACGCCGACCGTCGCGATGAGCTTGCGCTTCACGCCACCCTCCTCAGGGATGCCTGCAACCCCTGCCCACCGCGAAGACCGCGAAGACTTACGACGAGTACTGCTGGGGCTGGGACCTGGTCTTTAATGGTTTAGACCAGTACGGGGAGCTTGGCCTAGACCTTTAGGGGTGTCAAGGGTGTATAAGAAGGGCAGTCGTGTCCGTTATCGGACCGACACCTGAGGGAGGGCGACGACCCGTGGCCGGACCGTGCCACCATGTGAGCCGCGACAGACGGAGGAGCCGGTGACGGCAGCAGCGCAGGAGTCGGGAAGGCAGGCCATGGCCGCGGACGGGGGCGGAAACGTCACGGAGACCGACAACGGGATCCCCACCCGTACGGCACGCGTGCCTAAGTATTACCGCCTGAAGCGGCACTTGCTGGATATGACGGAAACTCTGCCGCCAGGCACCCCGGTGCCTCCGGAGCGCACGCTCGCCGCCGAGTTCGACACCTCGCGCACCACCGTGCGCCAGGCGCTCCAGGAACTGGTCGTCGAGGGCCGGCTCGAACGGATCCAGGGCAAGGGGACGTTCGTCGCCAAGCCCAAGGTCTCCCAGGCCCTCCAGCTCACCTCGTACACCGAGGACATGCGGGCCCAGGGCCTGGAACCGACGTCCCAGCTCCTGGACATCGGCTATGTCACCGCCGACGACACCCTGGCGGGACTGCTCGACATCACCGCGGGCGGACGCGTCCTGCGGATCGAGCGGCTGCGGCTGGCCAGCGGTGAGCCGATGGCCATCGAGACCACGCATCTGTCGGCCAAGCGCTTCCCCGCCCTGCGCCGCTCGCTCGTCAAGTACACCTCGCTCTA
The DNA here is from genome assembly GCF_053608565.1 of Streptomyces sp. NPDC055025. Lineage (NCBI taxonomy): Bacteria > Bacillati > Actinomycetota > Actinomycetes > Kitasatosporales > Streptomycetaceae > Streptomyces > Streptomyces sp. NPDC055025. Next base: position 66,789 of record NZ_JBSGVS010000052.1, on the reverse strand, counting down.
TACGGCGTTGGCCGAGGTGTACGACGTCCATCTCGCCGAGGCCGAGGAGACGATCGAGACCTCGCTGGCCACTCCGCGCGAGGCCGGACTGCTCGGCACGGATGTCGGCCTGCCGATGCTGATGCTCTCGCGGCACTCGCTGGACGCCGCCGGTGAGCCGGTGGAGTGGGTGCGCTCGGTCTACCGCGGCGACCGCTACAAGTTCGTGGCGCGGCTGAAGCGCCCGGCCCGCTGACCCCGGACCGCGGCGGGCGGAAGGATCGGACGTACGGTCAGGAACCGGGCCCCGGGGCCCGGTTCCTCCGCGTTCACCTCCCAGTCCTTCACATCCGGACCTACCCGCCGCTGATGCCATTGCCGTAGATTTCCTGCGCGCTCATCAATGGCGATCAGTGAGGGGACGGATCCGCTGTGTCAGAAGTCCAGGAAGAAAAACCGCCCACGACACGACCTCCGACGGTCACTCCCGTACGCGTGGTGATCGCGCTCTGTCTCTTCGCGCCCTTCGTGGCCCTGCTCTGGGTGAGCTCCTACGCCAGGACCGACCCCGCCTTCATCGGTATCCCGTTCTTCTACTGGTACCAGATGGCCTGGGTACTGCTCTCGGCGGTGCTGACCATGACCGCCTATCAGCTCTGGCAGCGTGACCAGCGCGCCCGCGCCACCGGCAGTGCCCGTGGCGCCCATGGCTCCCGCGGCTCCGGTGGCTCCGGTGGCTCCCGCGAGGGAGGTGCGTCGCGATGACCGACGGCGTGAACGGTGTCGCGCTCACCGTCTTCATCTTCTTCTTCCTGGCCGTCACGGTCATGGGCTTCCTCGCCACCCGCTGGCGCAAGGCCGAGAACGAGCACAGTCTCGACGAATGGGGCCTGGGCGGCCGGTCGTTCGGCACCTGGGTCACCTGGTTCCTGCTCGGCGGCGACCTCTATACGGCGTACACCTTCGTGGCCGTCCCGGCGGCGATCTACGCGGCGGGCGCGTCCGGCTTCTTCGCCGTGCCGTACACCGTCCTCATCTACCCGCTGATCTTCACCTTCCTGCCCCGGCTGTGGTCGGTGTCCCACAAGCACGGCTATGTGACCACCTCGGACTTCGTCCGGGGACGCTTCGGCTCGAAGGGGCTCTCGCTGGCGGTCGCCGTCACCGGCATCCTCGCCACCATGCCGTACATCGCGCTCCAGCTCGTCGGTATCCAGGCGGTGCTGGATGTGATGGGCCTCGGCGGCGGTGAGGACACCAACTGGTTCGTCAAGGACCTCCCGCTGCTGATCGCCTTCGGTGTGCTCGCCGCGTACACCTACTCGTCCGGGCTGCGCGCGCCCGCGCTGATCGCCTTCGTCAAGGACACCCTGATCTATCTGGTGATCGCCGTGGCGATCATCTACATCCCGATCAAACTGGGCGGCTTCGACGACATCTTCGCCAAGGCGGGCGAGGCCTTCGCACAGCCCAACTCCGCGACCGGCCAGCCACGCGGCGCGCTCGTGCCGGGCGAGGCCGGGCAGTGGGGCTATGCCACGCTGGCGCTCGGTTCCGCGCTCGCGCTCTTCATGTATCCGCACTCCATCACGGCGACACTGTCCAGCCGCAGCCGCGATGTGATCCGCCGCAACACCACGATCCTGCCGCTGTACTCACTGATGCTGGGGCTGCTGGCGCTGCTCGGCTTCATGGCGATCGCGGCCGGGATCGAGGTCGAGAACGGACAGCTCGCGATCCCGCAGCTCTTCGAGACCATGTTCCCCGCCTGGTTCGCGGGGGTGGCCTTCGCGGCCATCGGTATCGGCGCGCTGGTGCCGGCCGCGATCATGTCGATCGCGGCGGCCAATCTCTTCACCCGCAACATCTACAAGGACTTCATCAAGCCGGACGCGACACCGGCGCAGGAGACGAAGGTCTCGAAGATCGTCTCACTGCTGGTGAAGGTGGGGGCGCTGGCCTTCGTCCTCACCATGGACAAGACGGTGGCGATCAACTTCCAGCTCCTGGGCGGGATCTGGATCCTCCAGACGCTCCCGGCCCTGGTCGGCGGGCTGTTCACCCGCTGGTTCCACCGCTGGGCGCTGCTCGTCGGCTGGGGCGTCGGCATGGTGTACGGCACGGCGGCGGCGTACGGCGTCGCGAGCCCCACCCAGAAGCACTTCGGCGGCTCCTCCGCGGAGATCCCGGGGCTCGGGGAGATCGGCTACATCGGTCTCACCGCGTTCGTGCTGAATGTGGTGGTGACGGTGGTGCTCACCTTCGTCATGCGGGCGCTCAGGGCCCCCGAGGGCGTCGACGAGACCTCCCCCTCCGACTACACGGCGGACGCGGGCGACCCGGGCGTCCAGGTGGAACTCCCGGCGGCGACCACCTCGGGCGACCCGGTGCGCTGACCCCTGAGCCACCCGGTACGCCGACCGCGTACGCCCGCCGTACGGCCGTGGAAGGGCCGCCGCGACTCCCGGAAGGAAGCGGCGGCCCTTCCGTATGCGGCGCGCGCCCGGAACGGACGAGGCCGACAACAAGCACCGAACCGACGCACGACACTACATCTGGGGGGTGACGCAGCGACCACCCACCAGATGTATGCTCGACCTCGCTGTCGACGCAGGGGAATCCGGTGGGAATCCGGAACTGTCCCGCAACGGTGTGCTGTGGCGTGTTTTGTCATGCCCGCGAGTCCGAATACCTGCCGACGGTGCGTCCGGTTCGACCGATCCGGGCGCCGAGACGTCCGGGCCTCGCGGTTGGGCCGGTGGACGCCGTACACCGTGCTGCCCGGGGAGGGTCCGTACGGCTGTGCGCGCCCCCGTATCCCCCGCACCGGCCCGGAGCCGAGCGAGGGAGAGCACCACGTGACCATCGCGCCAGCCGATCCGGCTTCAGCCCCGGCTCCAGCCCCGGCTTCACTCCGCCCCGAAATCACCGGGACCACCGGGACCACCGGAACCGCCGGACCTGCCGACGGCCCCGGGGCCGTTCTGCTGCGGACCCTGACGGAACTGACCGCCGATCTGCCCGACACCGACCCGGGCCGGGTCGCCGCCGCCGCGCTCCGGGGCCGTAACGCCGCATCGGACGAGGCCGAGCTGCGCGGGCTCGCCACCGAGGCGGCGGCCGGGCTGATCTCCGAGGACCCCGCGTACTCCCGGCTCGCCGCCCGGCTGCTCACCCGCGCCATCGCCGACGAGGCCGCCGGCCAGGGCGCGGTGTCGTTCTCCGCGTCGGTCGCGACCGGTCACCGCGAGGGCCTGATCGCCGACCGTACGGCCGCCTTCGTCACGCGCCACGCCGACCGCCTCGACCAGCTGATCGACCCCGCCGCCGACGACCGCTTCGGCTACTTCGGGCTCCGCACGCTCCACAGCCGCTATCTGCTCCGCCATCCGCTGACCCGTCAGGTGATCGAGACCCCGCAGCACTTCCTGCTGCGCGTGGCGTCCGGCCTCGCGGAGGACGAGAGCGTGCGCGCGCTGGAGGAGGTCGCCGCGCTGTACCGGCTGATGAGCCGGCTGGACTATCTGCCGTCCTCGCCGACGCTCTTCAACTCCGGCACCCGCCACCCCCAGATGTCCTCCTGCTATCTGCTGGACTCCCCGCTCGACGAGCTGGACTCCATCTACGACCGCTACCACCAGGTGGCCAGGCTCTCCAAGCACGCGGGCGGCATCGGCCTCTCGTACTCCCGTATCCGCTCGCGCGGTTCGCTGATCCGGGGCACCAACGGGCACTCCAACGGCATCGTCCCGTTCCTGCGCACCCTCGACTCCTCGGTCGCGGCCGTCAACCAGGGCGGCCGGCGCAAGGGCGCGGCCTGTGTCTATCTGGAGACCTGGCACGCCGATCTGGAGGAGTTCCTGGAGCTGCGGGACAACACCGGTGAGGAGGCGCGGCGCACCCACAATCTGAATCTCGCGCACTGGATCCCCGACGAGTTCATGCGGCGCGTCGAGACGGACGGCCGGTGGTCGCTCTTCTCCCCCGTCGACGTGCCGGAACTGGTCGATCTGTGGGGCGACGAGTTCGACGCGGCGTACCGGGCCGCCGAGGCGGCGGGCCTGGCCCGCAAGTCCCTGCCCGCGCGCGAGCTGTACGGCAGGATGATGCGTACCCTCGCCCAGACCGGCAACGGCTGGATGACCTTCAAGGACGCCTCGAACCGTACGGCCAACCAGACCGCCGAGCCCGGCAGCGTCGTCCACTCCTCCAATCTCTGCACGGAGATCCTGGAGGTGACCGACGACGGCGAGACGGCCGTGTGCAACCTCGGCTCAGTCAACCTCGGCGCCTTCGTCCTGGAGTCGGGCGAGATCGACTGGGAGCGGCTCGACGAGACCGTCCGTACGGCCGTGACCTTCCTCGACCGGGTGGTGGACATCAACTACTACCCGACCGAGCAGGCCGCCGGCTCGAACGCGAAATGGCGTCCGGTGGGCCTGGGCGCGATGGGTCTCCAGGACGTCTTCTTCAAGAAGCGGCTGCCCTTCGACTCCCCCGAGGCCGCCGCGCTCTCCACCAGGATCGCCGAGCGGATCATGCTCGCCGCGTACGAGGCGTCCTGCGACCTCGCCGAGCGCAACGGCCCGCTGCCCGCCTGGGACCGTACGCGCACGGCCCGTGGCGTACTGCACCCCGACCACTACGACGTGGAGCGGGCCTGGCCCGAGCGCTGGGCGGCACTGCGCGCCCGCGTCGCGGCGACGGGCATGCGGAACTCCCTGCTCCTGGCGATCGCCCCGACGGCGACCATCGCCTCGATCGCCGGTGTGTACGAGTGCATCGAGCCGCAGGTCTCCAATCTCTTCAAGCGCGAGACGCTCTCCGGTGAGTTCCTCCAGGTCAACTCGTATCTGGTGGCGGACCTGAAGCGACTGGGCGTCTGGGACGCGCGCTCGCGCGAGGCGCTGCGCGAGTCCAACGGCTCGGTGGCGGACTTCACCTGGATCCCGGCGGAGATCCGCGATCTGTACCGCACGGCGTGGGAGATCCCGCAGCGCCGACTGATCGACATGGCGGCGGCCCGTACGCCGTACCTGGACCAGAGCCAGTCGCTGAACCTGTTCCTGGAGACGCCGACCATCGGGAAGCTCAGCTCGATGTACGCGTACGCCTGGAAGAAGGGCCTCAAGACGACGTACTACCTGCGCTCGCGCCCGGCGACGAGGATCGCGAGAGCGGCGAGAGCGGCCGTACCCGCTCAGGCGACGGCCCCGGCGGCCACGGCCGAGGAAGCCGTCGCCTGCTCCCTGGAGAACCCCGAGTCCTGTGAGGCGTGCCAGTAATGACCACCGAGACAACCGCTGAGACTGCTGTGACTGCTGTGACTGCTGAGAAGACGACGCCGAAGACCAAGAACCTGCTGGACCCGGGCTTCGAACTGACCCTTCGGCCCATGCGGTATCCGGACTTCTACGAGCGCTACCGCGACGCGATCAAGAACACCTGGACGGTGGAGGAGGTCGACCTCCACTCCGACGTGGCCGACCTCGCCAAGCTCACCCCCGCCGAGCAGCACATGATCGGCCGGCTGGTCGCGTTCTTCGCGACGGGCGACTCGATCGTGGCGAACAATCTGGTGCTGACGCTCTACCGGCACATCAACTCCCCCGAGGCGCGGCTGTATCTCTCGCGCCAGCTCTTCGAGGAGGCCGTGCACGTCCAGTTCTATCTGACGCTGCTCGACACCTATCTCCCCGATCCCGAGGACCGCACGGCGGCCTTCGCGGCGGTGGAGAACATCCCGTCGATCCGTGAGAAGGCGCAGTTCTGCTTCCGCTGGATGGACTCGGTCGAGACGATCGACCGGCTGGAGTCCCGGTCGGACCGCCGGCGCTTCCTGCTCAATCTGATCTGTTTCGCGGCCTGTATCGAGGGGCTGTTCTTCTACGGCGCGTTCGCCTACGTCTACTGGTTCCGCTCCCGGGGCCTGCTGCACGGCCTGGCCACCGGCACCAACTGGGTGTTCCGCGACGAGACGATGCATATGGACTTCGCCTTCGAGGTCGTGGACACGGTACGGAAGGAGGAGCCTGAGCTGTTCGACGAGGACCTCCGGCAGCAGGTCACGGACATGCTGAAGGAGGCCGTCGAGGCGGAACTGCAATTCGGCCGCGATCTGTGCGGCGAGGGCCTGCCGGGCATGAACACCGAGTCGATGCGGGCGTACCTGGAGTGCGTCGCCGACCAGCGCCTCCAACGCCTTGGCTTCGCCCCGGTCTACGGCTCGGAGAACCCGTTCTCCTTCATGGAACTCCAGGGCGTCCAGGAGCTGACGAACTTCTTCGAACGCCGCCCGTCGGCGTACCAGGTCGCGGTGGAGGGCACGGTCGGCTTCGACGACGACTTCTGACGGCTTCGAGGCCACCCGCCCGTTGTCGTACCCGTACCGCACAATCGGTTCATGGACTTCACGATCAGAGAGGCCGAGCCCGGGGAGTACCCGCGGCTCGGGGAGATCACCGCACGGGCGTATCTCGGGGACGGTCTGCTGGACTTCGGTGAGGACGACTCGTATCTGCCCACACTGCGCGATGTGGCCCGCCGGGCGGCCGAGGCGGTGGTCCTGGCGGCCGTGGACCCGGACGGGACGGTGCTGGGCGGGGTCACCTTCGTCCCGTCCGGCGGACCGTGGGCGGACATCGCCCGGGACGGCGAGACCGAGTTCCGGATGCTGGCGGTCGACCGGGCGGCCCGGGGCAGAGGCGTGGGCGAGGCACTCGTCCGCGCCTGTGTGACCCGCGCGCAGGACACGGAGGGCTGTATACGGATCGTCCTGTCGACCCAGTCGTCCATGCGCCAGGCGCACCGGATCTACGAGCGCCTGGGCTTCACCAGAACCCCCGACCGCGACTGGGAACCGTACCCCGGGCTGCCCCTCCTGGCCTACACCCTGGACCTCCGCTCCCCCGCCCCCCAACCCGACTGACCCACGACAACCGTCCCCGGTCCTGTGGGCGGTGAGCAACGCTGATCCGCCGTTCCGATGCGAAGGCGGCACGGTCCGCGGCGCTACCCCCGGGGTGCCTGGGAGCGGGTGTGGAGGGTGCGGGCGACCCTGGGGCCCAGCCAGCGCTTGAGTTTGCGCAGGGGCTCCAGCTGCTCGGCGGCTCTGTCGATTCGGTAGTAGAGCTGGGGCGGGACATGGGGGAGCAGGGGGGAGTGGCGCTGGCCCAGGAGGGCGAACATATGGGCCGGGGCGAGATTGATGTAGCGGGGGAGGTTCTCGTACCACTGGGCGCTGTAGCGGGCCGCGCTCTGGACGGGGAGGAGGGCGGACTTGCGTTCGCGCTCGTAGTGGGCGAGGGCGGGGCGGAGGTCCGTGTGGCCGCGCAGCGCTTCGGCCAGGGCGATGGCGTCCTCCAGTGCGAGGGTGGTGCCCGCGCCGATGGAGTAGTGCGTGGTGTGCGCGGCGTCGCCGAGGAGGACGAGATTGCCCCGGTACCAGGTCCGGTTGGTGAGGGTACGGAAGGTGAGCCACTGCGCGGCGCGGTCGGTGTGCGACCGGCCGATCAGCCGGTGCCCGTCCAGGGGGCCGGCGAAGAGCCGCTCCAGCAGGGCCAGGCCCTCGGCCTCGCTCGCCCGGTGGAGCCCGAGTCCCCGCCAGGTGGCCGGGGAGCACTCCACGATGCAGGTGCTGTGCTCCGCGCTGAACCCGTAGCCGTAGCACCAGATCCAGCCGTGTTCGGTCTCCACGAAAGCGAAGGTGAAGGAGCCGAAGACCTTGGTGGTGCCGAGCCAGATGTACATGTTCCGGCCGGCCGAGGACTCCGTGCCGAAGTGGTCGGCGTGGCGCTCGCGCAGTCCGCTGCCCACACCGTCGCAGGCGACGACCAGATCGGCCTCGGGCGGCTCGGCCGCGCCGTCGATCGCGTGCTCGAACTCCACGCGCACACCGAGCGATCCGGCCCGGTCGGCGAGAAGGTCGAGCAGTCCGCGGCGGCCGATGCCGAAGCCCTCGTCGCCGTGGTGCACCGTCGTACGGTCCCGGACATGCGCGGTCCCGTCGTTCCAGCGGACCGAGTTCTCGCTGATGGCACGCGCGGACTCGGGGTCGTTGCGGCGGAGTTTCTCGATGAGGCCGCCCCAGTAGGTCACGCCCCAGCCGTATGTCGACCCGGCCGGGTTCCGCTCGTAGACGGTGATGTCATGGGACGGGTCCTGCCGCTTCATCAGGATCGAGAAGTACAGGCCGGCGGGCCCGCCACCGACGCAGGCGACCTTCACACGCACTCCCTTCAGTGACGCAAAGTGATCGATTCGCGACGAAGGGTAGCAGCAGGGGCGGACGGCCGAGGCTCGGGACGACCCCGAACACGTACCGGCCGGCGTACGCGCCGGGGCCCCACGCACGCCGCGTGGGGCCCCGTACCGCTGATCGCCGTCATGCCCGGGGCGTCGCCCGGGTCGGTGTGTCAGATGCCGCAGCTCGGCGCCGACCAGAAGCGGCTGGGCCGGTGGTCGACATGGGCGTGGTCGTTGTGGTCCGGGTAGCCGGGGCCGAGGATCCCGTTGAAGCCGTGGTTGCGCGCCGTCTGCGCCAGGGTGCACAGGGAGTGCGGTCCCGAGCCGAGATCGGCGGCGTCACCGTAGAGATGGCGGCTGCTCGACGCCCCGCCGACCGAGCTGTTGCAGGCCTGCGAGCGGAAGCCGCTGGTGACCCGGATGGGCTGGTCGCCCAGCGCGTGCCGCAGGGCCTCCAGCTTCCACATCGTGCGCAGGGCGTTCGACCTGGCGGTGGCCGCGTCCACCGCGCCGCCCGCCCAGGTGGTGTTGCAGTCGTTCAACTCGGCGTAGCTGAAGTGGATCGGGGTGCAGTCGTCGTCCTGGAGGGAGTAGATCTTGCTGAAGGTGGCCGGACCCGCGACCCCGTCGGCCGCCAGCCCGTACGCCGACTGGAAGCGCTGGACGGCCGCGGCGGTCGCCGGTCCGAAGGCGCCGTCGACGGCGAGTACACCGCCGCTGCCCGGGTAGCCGGCGACCCGGATCTGGAGCTGGGTGACATCGGCGCCGGAGGTTCCCTGGGAGAGGGTGCGGGACCAGGTGTAACAGCCGTCGGCGTGCGCCGTACCGGCCGTGACCAGCGTACCGGCCCAGGCAAAAGACATGGCCATGACAAGGCTGAGCAGAAGTCTCGCGGTGCGTCGGAGCATCGGTCCTCCTCGTGGGAATGATGGTGGGGCGGTGGTGTACGGAGAGACTGGCGCACGGGTCGACGCGCGTCAACCGGGCTTCCGCGGGCTCCCGTTGAGGCCGCGCGCTGTGGAGATTCCGCGAACGGGACGACCACGTGGGACTCGTCGCGCTCGTCTACGCACGCATCGCGATACCCAGGCGAGCACGACACCGCCGCTACGGGGCCGACGGCAGCCACCCGGCCGGACCCCGCCACGGCGCGCCGCTCGCCGGGTGACGCCCCGCTCGCCGGGTGGCACTCGGAGACGGGACCCCCGGGTGGCACCCCGGACACGGGACCCCGGACACGGCGCCCCGGTCGCGCCGGCCCAGTCGTGGCAGCCCGGTCGCGCCGGCCCCGACGCGGCGCCCCGGTCGCGGTCCTCAGTCGTTCGGCACGGTCTCGTAGCGCGGGGTGTTCTCCGCCATCTGCCGCAGCGCGTCCTTGCGGTCGCGCTTCGAGAGCCGGTCGATGTACAGACGCCCGTAGAGATGGTCCGTCTCGTGCTGGAGGCAGCGGGCGAAGTACCCCGTGCCGCGCACCGTGATCGGCCTGCCCTGGGCGTCCTGGCCGCGCACCACCGCATAGTCGGGGCGCGCGAGCGACGCGTACGCCGTCGGCACGGACAGGCAGCCCTCGTTGGAGTCGTCGAGATGCCGCTCCTCCGGGGGCAGCTCCTCCAGCACGGGATTGCAGACGGCGCCCACGTGCCGTACACCGTCGTCGTCCGGGCAGTCGTAGACGAAGACCTTCAGGTCCACACCGATCTGGTTGGCGGCGAGGCCCACGCCCTCGGCCGTGCGCTGGCTCGCGAACATGTCGTCGATCAGCGCGGCGAGCGAGTCGTCGAACTCCGTGACGTCCCGGCACTCCCGGTGGAGCACGGGATTCCCGACGACCGTGATCGGACGGGACGTACCACGCTCGCGATGCGCCAGCTCACGCGCCTCGGCGTCCTCCGTGTCCACGACGAACCCGTCCTCCGGCTCCGCCGCGGAGGCCTCACTGTCGATCCGCTGGTCCGTCTCCTGCTGCGCCATGTCCGCAGTACGCCTTCCTCGGTACCCGATGCTGCCCGCACGATCCGCGCGCTGTGCGCGATGTGCCCGTACAGCCTAAGGGCACCTTTCCCCGGACATCAGCGCTCTGTGGACATCCGCCGTCCACGAACATCCAAGCCTGTGGTCATCCATCGCGCACCCCCTGTGGACAACCGCCGCCCGCCCGCCGCCCACCCGTGGATCGCCGTGCCGTCGCCGTGCGGTCGCCGTGCCCCGCCCGGGGCTCAGGACCGGCTCTCAGCAGACCTCAGCAGACCTCTTCGAGGTCACGCCACTCGCGGGTGTCCGGGCTGTCGGCGACCCAGCCGTCGAGCAGGCCGCGCACCAGTCCCGGCGGCGCGGCGATCCCGCACTCGCGCTCCGGCGCCCACAGCTCCCCCGCCGTACGGTGGCCCAGCGGTCCCGGGTGGCCCGGCTCGCTGTGGTCGTGCGGGTCGAGATGCTCTCCGTCGCCCTCGGCGCTCGGCATCCGGCTCTCCGAACAGGCGCGGCAGAGCAGCCGTACCGAGGACGACCAGTCCTCGGCGGCGAACCCGGCGTCGGCGGCCAGCCGTTCCAGGGCGTCCCTGTCGTCCTCCGTCGCCGCCTCCAGCAGCACCACCCAGGTGGGCACGGGCGAGGGCGCCCACAGCTCGATCTCGTCGAAGACGGGGTAGGCGCGGGTGGCGCCGTCCGGGCCCGCGGACGTCGTGCGCTCGCCGTTCGGTACGCCGTCGTGCAGGACGACCTCGCCCCAGCGGCGGCCCGACGAGGGCAGCGGGATCGACAGCACCTCGATCCTGGCCGGGTCGAGCCGGCGGCCCCAGACGACCTCGGCCTCACCCTCGGGCGAGAGTCGGACGGCCGCGCTGCCCAGCTCCATGCCCTCCGGCTCGCCGTTGGCCTCGACGCTGTGCGGATTGCCGGGCACCTTCAGCCCGTACGCCTGCCAGGCCCGGCGGGCCAGCGGCCAGTCCTGGAGCGCGGTGGCGGCGATCCCGACGTTCCACCAGTCGGGGGCGCCGTTCTCCTTGTCCAGCAGGGCGACGGCGCGCAGTCCGGCGGCGCGCGCCTGCTCCCAGTCGTGCCGGAACTTGTGGAGCAGCGCCAGATTGAACCAGGACTCCGAGAGCCAGGGCTCCAGGTCCGCCGCGCGCGTGAGCAGCGCGCCCGCGTCCTCGTACCGGCCGTCACCGATCAGCGTGAACGCGCGGTCGGTGGCCTGCCGCCACGAGGCGGAGGGCCGATGCCGTACCTTCCCGAAGATCCTCACGATTCCCGCCTGCCGGTCGCTCGGGTCAGTGCCCCCGGACATCCTCTTCTTCGCATCCAACCATGCCCGGTCGGACGCCCGCTCATTACCCATGGGTTACCCCGCCCCACCTGGGGCCGGACCGCCCCGGGACAGCACACGCGCCAGGGATTCCACCACTTCGGGCTGGTAGTCGTACGCCGTCCCGAGCCGCAGCCGCTCCAGCGCGCTGAGCGGGCCACTCGCACTGGCACATTCCCCGGCCAGGTCGTCGTACGCATTGACGGCGCGGACAATCCGGGCGGGCAGCGGCTGTTCCCGGTACGGATCGGCCTGCCGCTCCACCACCACGGCGACGGCGGCGGGCACCCCGGTCTGGCGGACCACCGCGCCGCCGAGCAGGGCGATGCGCCGCTGCTCGGCCACCGGCAGCAGGGCGGTGGCGCCCTCGGGCACGGGGTCGACGAGGGAGAGCTGTCCGATGTCGTGCATGAGGGCCGCGTACTCCAGAACGGTCAGTTCGGATCCCGAGAGTCCCAGCTCGCGGCCGACGGCGTGGCTCAGCTCGGCGACCCTGCGGGCATGTCCGTGGGGGGTGTATCCGGCGATCTCGGTGGCCCGCGCGAGGGAGGCGATCGTCTGCCGGTAGGTGGTCCGTACGGCGGCGTACCGCCGGAAGGAGAGCTGGGTGAGCAGCAGCGGCACACAGAACACCGGCAGCGCCCAGAGCCCCGCGACGGCCACGCCGAGCGCGATGACCGCCCCGGTGGCGCACACGGCCGAGCCGATGTGGAGCAGCGCCCGCAACTCGTCGCGGAGCAGGGGGCCGAAGGGATGGCGGGTACGGGCGCGCACCATCAGCGCGGCCAGTACGGCGTCGCAGAGCGCGGTGAGACCGAGCAGCAGAAGCAGCAGCAGCGCGTAGGCGGGGCCGGGCCCGAACCACTCCCGCAGTTCACCTGCCGCGTAGAGGGGCTGGAAGCAGACCGCGGCGAAGCCGACGGTCAGGACCCGTCTGGCCAGATGGCCGAGTCCGGGGCCGCACCCCCTCGCGACATGCGGTACGGCACCGGCGAGGCCGGCCGCGACGACCACACCGACGGTCTGGAGCACCCCGTGGGTGACCGGCCGTCCGGCGTGCTCGCCGAGCAGGGCGTACGCGAGGGCCCCGGCGGCGCCCAGCGGGGCGGGCTCGCGTTCGCCGGGCAGCGCGCCCCAGCGGGCCAGTTCCCCGACGGCGATGAGTACACCGAAGGCGAGGGCGATACGGGGTTCGGCCAGGCCGTACCAGAGCGTGCGGCCGAGCGCGACGACGGTGAGCAGACCGGCGGCGCCGTAGAGCCCGGCGAGGGTGAGGGAGGCGGGGCGTCCGGCGCCGGGCACCGCGCGCGCAGCGGTCGTGGTCATCCGCGGCCCCGGTGGGGCGCGGGGGCGGAGGGCGTTCGTCCGGTGGAGGGAATACCGCCGGTGTCGGGGGTACGGCTGGAAGGGACGTTTCCGCGTGGTTCCTGGGCCGGGACCGGATCGGGGGCCTGGCCGGGCTGTCCGGGCGCGGACGCCGACGCCGACGCGGAAGCGCCGGCCTTCGGGGGCGGCGGCAGGACGTCCTCCTCGTCCGCCGTGACCGCCGTACGCCAGCCGTGCCGGTCCAGCGCCTTCCCCAGCGCCCGCACCATCTCCGGATCGAACTGTGTCCCGGCGCACCGCTCCAGCTCCGCGAGCGCCAGGGGCACCGGCCGCCCCCGCCGGTAGGACCGGGTCGAGGTCATCGCGTCGAAGGCGTCCGCCACGGCCACCACCCGGGCGAACTCGGGGATCTGCCGCCCGGCGAGACCGTATGGATAGCCGGTGCCGTCGAGCCGTTCGTGATGGTGGAGGATCGCCGTCCGGGCCTCTCCGAGGAAGCCGATGCCGCGCACCATCTCATGCCCGTACTCGGGATGCAGCTCGATCACCCGGCGCTCCTCCGGTGTCAGCGGACCGTCCTTGCGGAGCACCCGGGTCGGGACGCCGAGCTTGCCGACGTCGTGCAGGATCCCGGCGAAGCGGAGCATCTCGATCCGGTCCGGCTCCATGCCCAGCTCATGGGCGATCAGCACGGCCGCGTGCCCCACCCGCTCGCTGTGCCCCCGCGTGTAGGTGTCCTTGATGTCGACCGCCTGGACGAGGGCCCTGATGGTGGCCTGGTGGGCGGCGCGCTCCCGGTGGTACTGGGCGAAGACCCAGCACGAGATGTACATCGGCAGCAGGACGAAGAGCGCGGAGACCGGCCCGTAGGGGCTGCGCCACAGGACCGCCATCATCAGCCCGGCGAGCGCATGGGCGGCGTACGGGGCGAGGGAGCGCAGGAACAGCCCGCGCCATGCCGTACGCAGCGGGAGCCGCTCGGCGGTGGCGAGGATGCCGCCGTCCAGCACGGCCAGTACCAGACAGAAGGCGAGGGTCGCCGCCGCGGCGGGCAGCAGGACATACGGGAAGTCGGGGCGGGTGAGCCCGTATCCGCCGCCGCCGAGCGCGACGGGCCCGCCGAAGAGCATCTGGGCGCGGGCGGCGGCCCAGGTGGCGAGGGAGAGCTGCGCGGCCCGCCAGATCCGCCGGGCGCCCCTGGGACGCCGCTCGATCCGTCCGCACAGGGCGCCGGGCACCGCGACCAGCGCGGCGGCGGCGGGCGGCAGCAGAAAGGCCGCGGCGAGCAGGACGGGGAAGAAGGACCCGGCCACGACGGGGAGGGCGCCGTTCGGCGAGCGCCCCAGGAAGCGGCAGCGCGCGGGCAGCTCGCAGACGACATAGAGCAGCGCGAGCATCGCGACCGCCGACCAGGGGGTCTCGGAGCGCGAAGCCGGACGGACACACGCGGCGGCGCAGAGCACGGTGCCCAGAATGTACACGCGCGCCGCACCCGGTATGGCCCTCACGCGTTCTCGCCCCTCCTCGTCCCGGCCCGAACAGACGGTCAGGCTAGCGAGCGGGGAGGCGAGGGGCGGCTGGAGAGAGCTGATTAGCACCTTTGGGTGACAACAGCCGCTATCGGGGCGACACCACCACGTTCTTGTGTGCTATTCGCATACACCAGTTCGTTCCATGCGCACAGACGAGTCCGTGCGCACAGAGAGGCGCGTCCAGCACATGTTCCCGGGGGTTACCGGTGTCCCGCGCGGGGCGGGACGGGACCGCTCGGGCCGGCGCGGGCGGGCTCGGCCGGCGCTACTGGGCCGGCGCGGGCGGGGCTACTCGGCGGCGGCGCCCGGCAGATCCGCGCCCGTACGCGTGGGCACGTCCTGGTCCGGCACGGCCTGACCGGACCTGATCAGGTCGATCCGTCCCATGACCTTGGCCCGCAGATCGCTCGGCACGTCGTCCTGTCCGCAGCACCGTTTGACCAGCTTCTTCACGGCCTGCTCAAGGCCGTACTTCTCCAGGCACGGGGAGCACTCCTCGAAGTGCACCTCGAACTTGGTGCAGTCGCTGTCCGGCATCTCATGGTCGAGGAACTCGTAGAGGTGGTCGAGAACCTCGGCGCAATCCGTCTCATGCGGCTCTCCGCAGCTCATGAGTCCGAACCTTTCCGATCGTCCGACGACTCCCCGACACCCGCCGGGACGAGCCCGCGGTCACGGGCGTAATCCTCCAGCATGCCGCGCAGCTGACGGCGGCCACGGTGCAGTCGTGACATGACCGTACCAATGGGTGTTCCCATGATGTCCGCGATCTCCTTGTAGGCAAAGCCCTCGACATCGGCGAGATACACCGCGATGCGGAACTCCTCGGGAATCGCCTGGAGCGCGGCCTTCACATCGGAGTCGGGAAGGTGGTCGAGCGCCTGCGACTCGGCCGAGCGCAGTCCGGTCGACATATGCGACTCGGCGCGCGCGAGCTGCCAGTCCTCGATCTCCTCCGCGGCACTGCGCTGGGGCTCGCGCTGCTTCTTGCGGTACGAGTTGATGAAGGTGTTGGTGAGGATGCGGTACATCCACGCCTTGAGGTTGGTCCCCTCACGGAACTGGTGGAAGGAGGCGTACGCCTTGGCGTAGGTCTCCTGTACGAGGTCCTCGGCGTCGGCCGGATTGCGCGTCATGCGCAGCGCGGCCGAGTACATCTGGTCCAGGAAACCCAGGGCATCCCGCTCGAAACGGGCATTGCGCTCGGTACTGGTCTCACGGATGCCGCCGTCGTCGGTCCCTGCGTCGGTCCCTGTGACCGGACCCACCTCCTCCAACGCTGTGGTGGGACCGAATGCGGACCCACTCGAATCGGAGAATAGTCGACCTTGCTGCGACGGGGCCTGTCGGTCCGCTCCGCCCGCCGTACGGACGGGAGCGGCCTTCGCCGCCGAAAGCACCGTCCACTCCAGGTCAGCGGCGTCTGAGCGACGCGGGCAGATGGTCGAACCCATACGACGGACTCCCTCTCCATGCTCCTGTGTCCTTACACACCCCACAACAGCGATCCCGCCCCCGGCATTCCCTTGTGCCGCACGGTCGCGGCCGTCTTTTCCGCGGCCGTCCTTTACCGCTTCTTTGCCGCCTCCCCGCCGCCGCGGCCGTCCTGTTCGGTGCCGTCCTGTTCGGTGAGCCGGCGCGCGACCCCCTCGGTGAGGATCCTCAGGGCCTCCTCCTGGGACAGCGGCGCCCTTTTCGGTACGGCGAAGCCATGATCGCCGTACGGCACCTCCAGAAAGTCGTACGCGCCCCCCGGGAACTCGTCCGGCTTTCCGAACGCGTCGTTCCCGCCCTGCACGACCAGCGTCGGCACGCCCGTCCCCAGCAGCTCGGCGGCCCGCGACTTCTCCGGTCTGCCCGGCGGGTGCAGCGGAAAGCTCAGCGCAAGTACCGAGCGCGCGCCCAGCTCACGCGCCGTACGGCAGGCCACGCGCGCCCCGGCGCTGCGCCCGCCCGCGACAACGGGCAGTCCCGGCTTCTCCAGCGCGGGCCAGAGCGCCCGCCAGCCGGTGTCGAGGGTCTTGGGCGCGGGCGCCAGCCGGCGGCCGGCGACCCGCCACGGCTGCTCCACCAGGGCGACGGTGACGCCCAGCGGGGGCAGCGCGGCGGCGAGGGCCTGGAGGTCGCGCGCCTCGATCCCGCCGCCGGCGCCATGGCCGACGGCGAGCACGAGCCGGGGCCGCTTCGCCGCGTACCAGGTGATACGGGCGTCCCCGGCCGGCGTCCCGACGCTCTCCCGCTCGGGCGCGTACGCGGTGGTGTCTCCAGGCTCGCTCGTCACAGGCTCATCCTGCCGTGCGAGCCGGGGCGGCGCCGCCGAGGACGGCCCGTACCGGCCTACCCCGACCGCCGTCGCACCGCCCCCGACCGCCGTCGCACCGCCCTCGCCGCGGCGTCAGCGTCAGCGTCAGCGTCAGCGTCAGCGTCAGCGTCAGCGTCAGCGTCAGCGTCAGAAGAGCGTGCTCTCCTCCGGCGCCGCCAGTTCCTCCAGCAGCTCGGGCCCGTTGTTGCGGACATTGCTGACGGCCGTCGCGACGGCGTACGCCCTCATCAGCCCGGCGGGCGGCGGTTCGAGCAGCTCCCGCAGCTCGTCGGGGTCCGTACGGGCCGGGTCCAGCCAGGCGTCCCAGCGCTCCGGTGCCAGCATCAGCGGCATCCGGGGGTGGATCTCCGCCAGCGAGCCCGGCCCCGTGGCGGGAGCGACCGCCAGGGGTGTCTTCTCCGCCTCGGTCGTGATCACCGAACAGGTCGCCCACCAGGCCTGCGGATGGTCGTCCGCCAGGGTGCGGTCGCGCCAGAACTCGTAGAGCCCGGCCAGGGCCATCACCGAGCCGTCGGCGGGGGTCACGAAGTACGGCTGCTTGCGCGGGCGCTTCTTCTTGCCCTGCTCTTCGAGCTGACGCTCGTCGGAGCCGGTGACCCACTCGTAGTAGCCGTCGGCCGGCAGGACGCAGCGCCGCGCGAGAAAGGGCCTGCGGAACGACGGCTTCTCGTGCACGGTCTCCGCGCGCGCGTTGATCATCCGCGCCCCGCCCTCGGGCGTCTTCGCCCAGGACGGCACGAGTCCCCACCTCAGTCTGCGCAGCTGGCGAACCGGGCCGGGTTCGGGGGCGTCCTTCACCGGACGCTCCAGAACCGCGTAGACCTCCTTCGTAGGAGCCACGTTCCAGTCGGGAGCGAGGCTCTCCTCGGGTTCCCGCTTCTCCACACCGAAGAGCCCCTGAAGGTCTTCCGGGCTCCGGCTCGCCGCATACCGTCCACACATAAATGCAACACTGCCACGACGCAAACCCAGTTGAGGAGCCGCCCGAGAAATGGCCAGTTTCGACTCGACCTCGCTCGCCGACCTGTGGGACCGCGTCTTCGGCACCCAGCCCGCGCCGGACGACTGGCTGGTGGCCCTGACCGGTGCCCTCGCGCTCATAGCCGTCGTACCGCGTCCGCTCTGGCGGCTCTCCCGGAACGCGATCACCATCGCGCACGAGGGCGGTCACGGGCTCATAGCCCTGGTCACCGGACGCCGGCTCGACGGCATCCGGCTGCACTCGGACACCTCGGGTCTGACGGTCAGCCGCGGCAGGCCCACCGGCCTCGGCATGATCCTCACCGCCGCCGCGGGATACACCGCGCCACCGCTGCTCGGTCTCGGCGGTGCCTGGCTGCTCTCCGCACACCACATCACGCTGCTGCTCTGGCTGGCGACGGCCCTGCTGATCGCGATGCTGGTGATGATCCGCAACGCGTACGGAGCGCTCACCGTGATCCTCACCGGTGCCGCGTTCCTGTTGATCTCCTGGCTGACCGAACCCGTCGTCCAGTCGGCGTTCGCGTACACGGCTGTCTGGTTTCTGCTCCTGGGGGGCGTACGCCCGGCGTTCGAGCTCCAGTCCAAGCGCCGGCGCGGCGGAGCCGGGGATTCGGACGCCGACCAGCTCGGACGGCTTACGCATGTACCACCGGCGCTCTGGCTGTTCCTCTTCCACGCCGTCTCGGTCTGTTCACTCATCGGCGGCGGGCGCTGGCTACTGGGCCTGTAAGCGCCCTGTACACCTGCTATCACCTTCTCGTTACGCCCTGGTTTCGACACTTTTGTTCAGGATCGGCTTCGGTTACGAACCACTAAAGTGATGGCCATGACCGAAAGCTCCGTGCAGCCCGCCCTCTGGCCCGCCCCCTACGCACGCGGGGCCGTCGAAGCGACGGTCACCGTGCCCGGATCGAAGTCGGTCACCAACCGCGCTCTGGTCCTCGCCGCACTGGCCGCCGAACCGGGCTGGCTCCGCCGCCCGCTGCGCTCCCGCGACACCCTGCTGATGGCCGACGCCCTGCGTGCCATGGGTGTCGGTATCGAGGAGGGCCTCTCGTCCAGCTCCACCGCCGCGGGCGTCCCCGCGCCGGGCGGTGAGGCGTGGCGGGTGATCCCCTCCGGGCTGCACGGCCCGGCGACCGTCGACGTCGGCAACGCCGGCACGGTGATGCGCTTCCTGCCGCCCGTGGCGACGCTCGCCGACGGGCCCATCCGCTTCGACGGCGATCCCCGCTCCTACGAACGTCCGCTGCACAGTGTCATCCACGCCCTGCGCGCCCTCGGCGCCCGTATCGA
Source organism: Streptomyces sp. NPDC055025 (assembly GCF_053608565.1). Taxonomy (NCBI): domain Bacteria; kingdom Bacillati; phylum Actinomycetota; class Actinomycetes; order Kitasatosporales; family Streptomycetaceae; genus Streptomyces; species Streptomyces sp. NPDC055025. The sequence continues at coordinate 47,801 of NZ_JBSGVS010000052.1, read as the reverse complement.
CGACGACAGCCGTGGCGCGCTCCCGCTGACCGTGCACGGCGGCGGCGCGCTGGACGGCGGGCCGGTGGAGATCGACGCCTCCGCGTCCTCCCAGTTCGTCTCCGCGCTGCTGCTCTCGGGCGCGCGCTTCAACCAGGGCGTGGAGGTACGGCATGTGGGTGCCGTCCTGCCGTCCATGCCGCACATCCGGATGACCGTCGACATGCTCCGCGCGGTCGGTGCCCAGGTCGCCGAGCCCGAGACCGGCGGTGAGCCCAATGTCTGGCGCGTCTCCCCCAGCGCGCTGCTCGGCCGCGATCTGACCGTGGAACCGGATCTCTCCAACGCCCAGCCGTTCCTCGCCGCCGCACTCGTCACCGGGGGCCGGGTCACCGTCCCCGACTGGCCGGAGCGGACCACTCAGCCGGGTGACGCGCTGCGGGCGATCTTCACCGAGATGGGTGGCTCCTGCGAGTACGTGATGACGGCGGAGGGCTCCAGCCTCACCTTCCGGGGCACGGGCACGATCCATGGCATCGACGTCGATCTGAGCGAGGTCGGCGAACTGACACCCGGTATCGCCGCCGTCGCCGCGCTCGCCGACTCGCCCTCCACCCTGCGCGGCGTCGCGCATCTGCGGCTCCATGAGACGGACCGGCTGGCCGCGCTCACCAAGGAGATCAACGAACTCGGGGGCGATGTCACCGAGACGGCGGACGGGCTGCACATCCGCCCGCGCCCGCTGCACGGCGGGGTGTTCCACACCTACGACGACCACCGGATGGCCACGGCGGGCTCGATCATCGGCCTCGCCGTCGAAGGAGTACAGATCGAGAACGTGGGCACGACCGCCAAGACCCTGCCCGACTTCCCGCGGATGTGGACCGACATGCTGGCGGGAGCGGGAGCCTGACGCGATGCGGCGCTACGGCAAGAACCCCGACGAGGACGACATCCGCTCCCGCCCCAACCCCAAGGGCAACCGGCCGCGTACGCACATCAGGCCCAAGCACGAGAACGCCTCGGAGGGCATGGTCCTGACCGTGGACCGCGGCCGGATCACCTGTCTCGTCGAGGACCGGGTGGTCCTGGCGATGAAGGCACGCGAACTGGGCCGCAAGGCGGCCGTGGTGGGGGATCAGGTCGGTCTGGTCGGAGATCTGTCGGGCAAGAAGGACACCCTGGCGCGGATCGTACGGATCGAGAAGCGCCACTCCGTGCTGCGGCGCACGGCGGACGACGACGATCCGTACGAGCGCGTGGTCGTCGCCAACGCCGACCAGTTGGCCGTCGTCACCGCGCTCGCCGACCCCGAGCCGCGTCCCCGGCTGATCGACCGCTGTCTGGTCGCCGCGTACGACGGGGGGCTGGAACCGCTGCTCGTGCTGACGAAGTCCGATCTGGCCCCGCCCGACGAGCTGTTGGAGACCTATCGCGCGCTCGGTATCCGCCATGTCGTCACCCGGCGCGACGAGTTGGCGAGCGGATACGCCGCCGATCTCGTACGCGAGTATCTCGACGGCCGGGTCACCGCCTTCGTCGGCCACTCGGGCGTCGGCAAGACGACACTGGTCAACGCCCTGGTGCCGGACGACCGGCGGCGGACCACCGGCCTGGTCAACGCGGTCACGGGCCGGGGCCGGCACACCACGACCTCGGCGCTGGCCCTGCCGCTGGAGAAGGCGGACGGCTGGGTGATCGACACCCCAGGCATCCGTTCCTTCGGACTGCACCATGTCGATCCGTCCCGGGTCATCCTCGCCTTCCCCGATCTGGTGCCCGGTACGGAGGGCTGCCCGCGGGCGTGCGGGCATGACGAGCCGGAGTGCGCGCTCGACGCGTGGGTGGCCGAGGGACACGCCGATCCGGCCAGGCTCTACTCCCTGCGGCGGCTTCTCGCCACGCGTGAGCGGCGCGAAGGGGACTGACGCGCACACGTTTGCGATCCCGTAGCGCTGGTAAGGGCATAATCCGTCGGGACCGGGCAGTCACTGATACGGGGAGGCCTCTATGGCGTGGCTGCTGGTTGTCGTCGCCGGAATCCTGGAGACGGGGTTCGCCGTCTGCCTCAAGCTCTCCCACGGCTTCACCAGGCTCTGGCCGACCGTCGCGTTCGCCGCCTTCGCACTCGGCAGCTTCGGTCTGCTGACGCTCTCGCTGAAGAAACTGGACGTCGGTCCCGCCTACGCGGTCTGGACGGGCATCGGCGCGGCCGGTACCGCGATCTACGGGATGATCTTCCTCGGCGATGTGGTCTCCGTACTGAAACTCGTCTCGATCTCCCTGGTCATCATCGGAGTCATCGGGCTCCAGCTCTCGGGCTCGGCGCACTGAGGGGCGCGGGCAGCGACGCGGTGACGGCGGTACGGACCAGCAGTGCCACGGACTCCCCACCGGGCGCGACGAGATGGGCGAGCGCCAGCCGCAGGGCCAGCTCACAGCGGTAGAGCAACTCGGCCCGGCCGGCGCCGGTCCGGGAGTGATCCGTACGGCCGCGGTCCGGGTGGCCCGGTTCCGTACGGTGCCGTTCCAGCGCCGCCACGGATCTGTCCCGTACCAGCGCGACCAGATCGCCCGTCGCGGGCGGCCCCGCGTCGGCGCGGCGCTGCGCCGGGACACCGGAGGGCGGGGCGCTGATCCGTACGGGGGCGGGCGCGGGCAGCCACTGCCCCCAGCAACCCGTCAGCAGCGCGCGCAGCAGAGGCCGCGCCCGCGCCTCGGCGACGGTCCACTCCGCGACGGCCACCAGCCGGTCCACGGTGTCCTTCCGCTCGCTCAACTGCCGTTCCACACCGCGCAGATAGAGGTCGACCTCGCGCCGCACGAGCGCGCGGGCCAGTCCGTCCTTGCTGCCGAACTCGTTGTAGAGGGTCTGCCGGGAGAGCCCGGCGGCCGAGGCCACATCGACCATCCTGACCGCGGACCAGGGCAGCCGGGCGAGTGCCGAGAGACCGGCGTCGAGCAGGGCTTCACGCGCAGTAGGCATCGTCGCCTCCGGGGCCGTGCGGCTCTGCGCTCAGAGTTGACGGGCCGTCGTCGGCTGTCAAGACCAGCGGCGACGGCCGCCGTCCATTGGCGGCTTCTTGCCGGTACGGGCCCCGTGGCCGGATCTTCCCCTCGGTGGATACTGTGACCATGTCCGACTACCACGATGATCTGCGTCTCGCCCATGTCCTCGCGGACGCCGCCGACGCCGCGACGATGGACCGCTTCAAGGCCCTGGACCTCAAGGTCGAGACCAAACCGGACATGACCCCGGTGACCGAGGCCGACAAATCGGCCGAGGAGCTGATCCGCGGCCATCTCCAGCGGGCCCGGCCACGCGACGCGATCCTGGGCGAGGAGTACGGCATCGAGGGCACCGGCCCGCGCCGCTGGGTCATCGACCCCATCGACGGCACGAAGAACTATGTCCGCGGGGTGCCGGTCTGGGCGACGCTGATCTCACTGATGGTGGCCGCCGAGGGCGGCTACGAGCCGGTCGTCGGCGTGGTGTCGGCGCCCGCGCTGGGCCGGCGGTGGTGGGCGGCGAAGGGCGGCGGCGCGTACACGGGCCGCAGCCTCTCCTCCGCGACCCGGCTGCGGGTCTCGAAGGTCTCGCGCATCCGGGACGCGTCGTTCGCGTACTCCTCGCTGACCGGCTGGGAGGAGCAGGGCCGGCTGGACGGCTTCCTCGATCTGACCCGCGCCTGCTGGCGCACCCGGGGCTACGGCGACTTCTGGCCGTACATGATGGTCGCGGAAGGCTCCGTGGACATCTGCGCGGAGCCGGAGCTGTCCCTGTGGGACATGGCGGCGACCACGATCGTCGTCCAGGAGGCGGGCGGCAGCTTCACGGGCCTGGACGGCCGCGTGGGCCCGCACAGCGGCAACGCGGCGGCCTCGAACGGCATCCTCCACGAGGAACTGCTCGGCTATCTGAACCAGCGGTACTGACATTCGGTACTGACCAGCGGTACTGGCGACCCGGCGCCCGCGCCGGAGGCGCGAACCGCACCACACTCCCCTGACCACACTCCCTCGGCCGGGCGGCGGACGGCGCCCGGCTGCCCCGCCGCGCACCCCTCGCACTCCACGCGCCCCCTTGTTGCTCCGGCCAAGGAGTGTCACTCTGAAAGTCCCCCCGCTTGTGAACTTGTGAATCGTTTCTCATTGGAGGGTTCGCACGGGACGGTTTACCAAGGAGGTGTCTTCACCCCATGCTCGTCCGTGACGCCATGAGTTCGGTGGTCCTGACCATCGGGCCCACGCATACGCTCCGCCAGGCGGCCCGGCTGATGTCGGCACGCCGCGTCGGCGCCGCCGTCGTCCTCGATCCCGATCACTGCGGCATCGGGATTCTCACCGAGCGCGACATCCTGAACTCGCTCGGTGCGGGCCAGAGCCCCGACGCCGAGACCGCCTGCACCCACACCACCACCGATGTCGTCTTCGCCGCACCCGCCTGGACGCTGGAGGAAGCCGCGGCCGCCATGACGTGCGGCGGATTCCGCCATCTCATCGTGCTCAACGACCGGGAGCCGGTCGGCATCGTCTCCGTACGGGACATCATCCGCTGCTGGGCGCCGGCCCGGCGCGAGGCGGCGGTGCTGACCGGCTGACGCCCGCCCGGCCCCGCCTCCGCCCGGGGCCCGCCCCCGCCCGGGGGCACGGCAAAAGGGGCCGGATCCCGAGGGAACCGGCCCCTTCCGTCTCGGCGAGGCTGTCAGCCGCGCAGGGCCTGGACCGCGGTTTCCAGTCGCTTGCCGAAGTCACCGTCCGCCTGGCGGAAGTTGTTCACCGCGCGCTCGGCGATGTCGTCGCGCGAGACCTTGGAGATGAATCCGGCGAGGTTCTCGATCAGCCGGCCCTTCTCGTCCTCGGACAGCAGCCGGTAGAGATTGCCCGCCTGTACGAAGTCGTTGTCCTCGGCGTGGCGCGGGGCCTCGTGGTTGCCCGTGGCACCGCCGACCGCGACCGGCTGCCAGAGCGGCCGGTCCGTCTGGAACGGGCCGCCGAAGCTGTTCGGCTCGTAGTTCTTGGCGCCCTTGTGGCGGCCGTCGTACAGAGCCCCGTCCCGGCTGTTGGTGCGCGCCTCGGTGGCGTGGGGACGGTTCACCGGCAGATGGTCGGCGTTGATGCCGACGCGGTAGCGGTGGGCGTCGCCGTACGCGAAGAGACGGCCCTGGAGCATCTTGTCCGGGGAGGGACCGATGCCCGGCACGAAGTGGGCCGGCGAGAAGATCGACTGCTCGACCTCCGCGAAGATGTTCTCCGGGTTGCGGTTGAGCTCCAGCTTGCCGATCTCGATCGGCGGGTAGTCCTCGTGCGGCCAGACCTTGGTCAGGTCGAACGGGTTGAAGCGGTAGGCCGCCGCCTCGTCCGCCGGCATGATCTGCACCTGCACCGTCCAGGACGGGAAGTCACCGCGCTCGATGGACTCGCGCAGATCACGCTGGTGCGAGTCCGCGTCCTCGCCCGCGAGCACCGCGGCCTCGGCCGAGGTCAGGTTCCTGATGCCCTGGTCGGTCTTGAAGTGGTACTTGACCCAGAAGACCTCGCCGGCCTCGTTGTTCCACTGGTACGTGTGCGAGCCGTACCCGTTCATGTGGCGCAGCGTCGCCGGGATGCCGCGGTCACCGAAGAGCCAGGTCACCTGGTGGGTGGACTCGGGCGACAACCCCCAGAAGTCCCAGACGTTGTCCGCCTCCTGCGAGCCCGTGTACGGGTCGCGCTTCTGGGTGTGGATGAAGTCGGGGAACTTGATGGCGTCCTTGATGAAGAACACCGGGGTGTTGTTGCCGACGAGGTCGTAGTTGCCCTCTTCGGTGTAGAACTTCAGCGCGAAACCACGCGGGTCGCGTACCGCGTCGGCGGAGCCGAGGTTGCCCGCGACGGTGGAGAAGCGCAGAAACGTCTCGGTCCGCTTGCCGACCTCGGACAGGAACTTGGCGCGCGTCCACCGCGAGACATCGCGGGTCAGCGTGAACGTGCCGTACGCGCCGGCGCCCCGCGCGTGCACGATGCGCTCCGGAATGCGCTCACGGTTGAAGTGGGCGAGCTTCTCCAGCAGCGCCTGGTCCTGGACCAGCACGGGACCACCGGCGCCCGCGCTCTCGCTGTTCTGGTTGTCGGCGACCGGAGCCCCGGCCTCCGTAGTGAGCGGTCCCTGCGTCACGTGCGCCTCCTGCGTCATTCGCCACCGGTCCTGTGCCTGGGCGGCTTTCGTGACCGATCCTACAATGGACTTTGTCTAAGTCAAGCAGCCATCCAAAGTCATACAGATACCGGACCTGGCTCCCCTCAATGTTAGACTGGCTGTCATGAGTGACCTGTTGGAACGACTTCGCGGACGAGGCTGGCGTATGACGGCCCAGCGGCGTGTTGTGGCTGAGGTCCTCGACGGGGAGCATGTGCATCTGACGGCCGACGAGGTGCACGCGCGTGCCGTCGCCCGGCTGCCGGAGATCTCCCGGGCCACGGTCTACAACACCCTGGGCGAGATGGTCACGCTCGGTGAGGTGATCGAGGTCTCCACGGACCGCCGCGCCAAGCGGTACGACCCGAACGCGCACCGGCCCCATCAGCATCTCGTCTGCGCCCGGTGCGGAGCCATCCGCGATGTCCATCCCACGGGCGATCCGCTGGCGGATCTGCCGGACGGGGAGCGCTTCGGCTTCACGATCTCGGATGTCGAGGTGACCTACCGGGGCACCTGCCCGGATTGCGCGTCCGCCTGACCGCGCCACGCGCCCGCCCTGCCCCGCCTCACCGTGAGAAACACCTGAGGCGAAACATCCGAAGGCGAAACACTCGAAGGCTAAACACCCGAGGCCCGGAACTCTTTCGAGTTCCGGGCCTCGGATCTATCAGTAGCGGGGACAGGATTTGAACCTGCGACCTCTGGGTTATGAGCCCAGCGAGCTACCGAGCTGCTCCACCCCGCGTCGTTAAACGCAACACTACGTCACGCCCGCCGAGCGGTGCAAATCCCTTCGGACGGGCCCCGGACGTGGGACGGACGTGGGACGGCGGCGCTCGATGGTCCGGTACGCCGTTTCCTCCCGGCCGGCTTCTTCGTTAGGCCCGGGACAACCGCGTCATCACCTTGCCCCCGGAGGAATCCCATGCCACCGTCCAGCAAGTTCGTGCGGTCCGCCGTGACCGTCACCGCAGCCGTCGGGATCGCGGCCGCGGCCGCGACACCGGTCTGCTGGGCCGCCCCCGTCGACCCCGCCCCGATCGTGAGCGGCAAGGCACCGGCCGCGGCGCAGCCCCCCGCCGGCGGCCAGCTGGCACCCGTCACCGGGCTTCTGGGCGGTCTGCCTCTGTTGGGCGGCCTCCTGGGCGGTCTGTCCGACCGTAACGCCAAGACCGATGTGACACCGGTGCGCTGGGACCGTTGATCACCGACACCGTGCGTCGCGCCGTCCGCCGCTTGCGGACGGCGCGACCGGATCGCTTGCGGACGGCGCGACCGGATCGCCTCTCCCGCGCACTGGCCGCGGCCGGTCCGGCGGGGCTGGCCTCCGCCGCCACTGCGGACACCACCGGACCGGCCGAAGCCCTCAACGGCTATGAGGTCCTGGACGAGGTTCTCCGTCTGCCGGTCAGCACCTGGCGCTACCACTGGGACCCGCCGCATGTCCGGCATCTGGGCCCGATGGCCCAGGACTGGCACGCCGCCTTCGGACTCGGCGCCGACAACGTCACGATTTCCGCCACCGACGCCAACGGTGTCGCTCTGGTCTGCGTCCAGGCACTCCACCGCCATATCGACGACCTGCGCTCGGAGATCGCCACTCTCCAGGAGCGGGTAGCGCGCCTGGAAGAGCCCTGCCGGTCGGAACTCAGCCGGCCGGAACCCCACGGGTCGGAAGCCGGCCGGTCGGAACGCGGCCGGTCCGAGCCGGCCACACCCCCCGCGCGGTAGCACGCCGACGCTCGGTGGCGCGGCGGCCGGGTCTCAGGCGGTCAGTTCCTGGTGGAGCGCCTCGCGCAGTCGCGCGGCGCGCTCCGCCACCTCGGCGGGGCCCAGCTCGACGGCACGGGCGCACCAGCGCTGGCCCTCGGTCAGCTCGCCCCGGCGCGCGGCGAGCAGCGCCAGGCGCAGCGCGGCCCGGCCATGGCCGGCCTGGGCGGCCCGGCTCCACCACAGGGCGGCCTCCCGCTCGCCGCCCTCGCGTACCAGCAGCAGTCCGAGGTTGAAGGCGCCGTTGCGGCTGCCCGCCTCCGCGGCCTCGCGGTACCAGCGCGCGGCGTCGCCGATGTCCCCGCGGGCGGCGGCGAGCATGCCGACCCGTACCTGAGCCCGGCGGTGCCCCTGCTCGGCGGCCCGCTCGTACCACTGCTCGCACTCGCTCTTGAGGCCGTACGGCTCACCGAGCGCGGGCGGACCGGGCGGCGGCTGGCGCGAGTCGAGCAGGGTGGCCAGCCGGAACGCGGCCTCGGCGCTGCCACCGCCCGCGGCGCAGCGCAGATGGCGCTCCGCCGAGCGCTCGTCGCCGTCCCGCAGGCAGGCGATACCGACCTGGAGCGCCGCCTCCGTATGGCCCGCGGCGGCCGCGCGCTCGTACCAGCGCAGGGCCGAACGGTCCTGGTCCCGCCCGGCGTACAGGATGCCCAGATTGAACGCGGCGTCCACACTGCCCGCCTCGGCCGCCTTGGAGAACCACGGCTCGGCCCCTGTCGGGTCGTCTGCCTGGAGCAGCAGCACGGCAAGCGCGTTGGCGGCCTCGCGGTGGCCCGCGTAGGCGGCGCGGCGGTACCACTGTTCGGCCTGGACGGTGCGGTCCTGGGCGGCGCAGAGCAGCCCGAGGTTGTAGGCGCCGTTGACATCGCCCGCGTCCATCGCGGCGCGGTACCAGCGCTCCGCGGTCTGCTGCTCGCCCCGGGCGGCGTGCAGCGCGCCGAGGGCGTTGGCGGCGTTGCCGTTCCCCTCCTGCGCGGCGCGCAGCCACCAGATGGCGGCGCTCTCCTCGTCACCCGCGTCACGCAGCAGAAAGCCGAGGGCGCAGGCCGCCCGCGCGTCGCCGTCCCTGGCAGAGGTGAGATACCAGCGGCCCGCTTCCTTCAGCTCACCGCGCTTCTCCAGAATCGCGCCGAGGTGCAGCGCGGCCCTGCGGTGGCCCCGGGCGGCGGCCTGCCGGTACCACTGGGCGGCCTCGGCGAGGAGTGCGGGCGCGTCGGCGCCACCGGCGGCGTCCCTGCCCGTACCGGTGCCGGTGCTCAGGCCGGTGCTCGGACCCGTGCCGGTGCCGGTGCTCATACGGGCGCCGGTGTTCATACGCGTACCGGTGCTGTCGCGGTGGGCGCCGATACGTCCGGTCCGGTGACTGCCCGTACCGCCGCCGCCCGGGGCCGTCGGGCCCGTACCCCTGCGGTGGACCGGGCCGGCTCCGGCGCGGCCGGTCTCACGGGCCCGGCGCTCCAGTGTCCTGGCGAGCCGGTACGCCGCCTCGCGGTGCCCCTGCTCGGCCGCGGCGCGCAGCCAGCGCTCGGCCCCGACATCGCTGCGGTGCTCCAGCAGATCGGCGAGGGCATAGGCGCCGAGGGCGTGACCCTGCTCGGCGGACTGGCGCAGCCAGTACTCGGCGGCCGGCTCGTCGCCCAGCTCACGGTGGTGGCGGCCCAGGGCGTGGGCCGCGGCGGCGGATCCGGCGACGGCGGCGATACGCCACCAGCCGGCCGCCTCGTCCGGATAGCCGCGCTGGTGCAGCAGAACACCCAGATTGTTGGCGGCGGCGCGGTCGCCCTCGGCGGTCGCGGACCGCAGATACGGCTCGGCTCCGTCGAGATCGCCGCGGCGCAGCAGAAGGGCGCCGAGCACACTCATCGACGCGACATCCCCGGTGTCCGCGGCGCGGCGGTGGCGGGCCTCGGTCTCGGCGTCGGCGGTCTCCTCCACGCCGGACGTGAGCGGGGCGCTCGTGGCACCAGGAGAATCCGCGGCGCTCGCGGCGTCGGCCGCGCCTGCCGCATGGCGCTGCACAAACCGCCCTGTCTCCAACAGAGTTGTCCTATCCCCCATAATTTCCATCGTCGCACCACCTGCCACCCGCGTACAGCAGGTATACCGCGACCCACAAGGTCACTTCAGCGTTTTGTCGACATGCCCACAGAGAGACAAGTCAAACACGCTCGGACCCAAGTCCCGCGCCTTGAAACACCGTTCATGGGGGCTTACACGCCGGACACACGTCAAGGGCCCGGATCCTGTTGGATCCGGGCCCTTGACTTCGCGTAGCGGGGACAGGATTTGAACCTGCGACCTCTGGGTTATGAGCCCAGCGAGCTACCGAGCTGCTCCACCCCGCGTCGTTGTGTCCCAACCGTACCACGACGCGGAGTGATGCCTGCTCAGCCGCTGTCGGCGCCGCCGTCGCCCGACGCGTCGGGCGACGCGCTCTCCGAGCCGCCTGCCGGGGTGCTGTCCGCGGCGGCGGCCCGTCGCAGGGCGTCCTGGAGGGCCTCCTGCGCCTTGCCGTACGCCGTCCAGTCCTGCTTGGCCAGCGCCGCCTCGCCGTCGTCGTACGCCTTCTGCGCGTCCGCGATGGCCTCTTGGAGCGCCTTGTCGCCGGTGGCGGGCGGCTTGGTGGTGTCGCCGTCGGACGGTGGCGGCGTCGTGACCGGCGGCTCGGAACTCTCCTCGCCGAAGACGGCGTTGAGCGCCTGGGTGAGTCCGTCCTCGAAGACGGGCTTGCCTCCGTAGGAGACGGCCACCTTCTTCAGCAGCGGGTAGTTGGCGGTGCCGCCGCGCGCGTACACCGGCTCGATATAGAGGAAGCCCCCCTCAAGTGGCACGGTCAGCAGATTGCCGTACTCGATGTCCGAGTCGGTACCTCTCAAGTCCCGCACGAACGTGGCGACTTCGGGAACACCGTTCAGCTCGCTCTGCACCTGCTGCGGCCCTGGCACGGTGGAGGTCACCCTCAGCACTCTGATCCTGCCGTAGTCCGTACTGGTCGCGTCGGCGTCCACCGCCATGAACGCACCGAGATTGGGGCGTCCGTTGGGTGTGAAGGTCGTCGTCAGCGAGAACCTCTGGTCGTCCTGACCGGGCATCTTGAGGCTCAGATAGTACGGCGGGACCGCGCTGCTGTTCTTGTTGGTCGGATCGTTCGGCACCTGCCACGCGTCACTGCCGCTGTAGAACTGCGCGGGGTTGGTGACGTGGTAGCGGGTGAGCAACTCACGCTGCACCTTGAACATGTCCTGCGGATACCGGAAGTGGGCCAGCAGATCGGGCTTGATCTCGTCCCGCGCCTTCACCGTGCCGGGGAAGGCCTTCATCCAGGTCTTGAGCACCGGGTCCTCGGTGTCCCACTGGTACAGATTGACCGTGCCGTCATAGGCGTCGACGGTGGCCTTCACCGAATTCCGGATGTAGTTGACCTGGTTCTGCTGCGCGACGACCGCGCGCTGGTTGTCGGTCAGCGAGTCGGCCGTGGTGTCGCCCAGCGTCGTACGGGACGCGTACGGATAGCCGTTCGTCGTGGTGTACGCGTCGATGATCCACTTGATACGGCCGTCGACCACCGCGGGATAGGCGTCGCCGTCGATCGTCAGCCAGGGCGCGACGGCTTCGACGCGCTCCTTGGGCGTGCGGTTGTAGAGAATGCGCGAGCCGTCACCGATCGCGCCGGAGTAGACCATCTGCGGCTCGCTGAAGGCCACGGCGTACGCCGCGCGGTTCAGCGGGTTGGAGAGATCGACTCCGCTCTTGCCCGCGTAGCTCGTGGTCTGCTCGCCGTTCTTCTCGTAGTCGAGCTCCTTCTGCGGGCCGCCCACGATCGAGTACTGCTCGGTCTTCTCGCCGTAGTAGATCCGCTGCTCGTACTCGGGGAGCTGTCCCGTCGTCGGCAGACCGGACTCGGTGAAGTCGGGAGCGCCGACCGTGCCCTTGTTCTCGTCGGTCACGGTGTTCGTGCCCTTGGACGCGATCGCTCCGTACCCGTGCGTGTACGTGAAGTGGTCGTTGATCCAGTTCCGCTTGGGAATACCCGTGATGTTCAGCTCGCGCAGACCGACGACCGTGTCCTGGATCTTGCCGTCGGTGTCGGTGTACCGGTCGACGTCCAGCGTGGCCGGGAACTGGTAGTACTTACGCTCCTGCTGGAGCTGCTGGAACGCGGGCGAGACCACATTGGGGTCGACCAGCCGGTAACTGGCGGCGGAGTCGGCCGCCTGGCGCTGGTCGGCCTTCTTGGCCGGGTCGCCCTTGCCCTCGTAGTCCTGCACATCGGCGTCGTCGATGCCGTACGCGGCGCGCGTGGCGTCGATGTTCTTCTTGATGTACGGCGCTTCCTTGGCCTGCTCGTTCGGCTGGACCTGGAACTTCTGCACGATCGCCGGGTAGAGGCCGCCGATGAGGATCGCCGAGAGCACCATCAGACCGAAGCCGATCACCGGGAGCTGCCAGGTGCGGCGCCAGAGTGTCGCGAAGAACAGCACGGCGCAGATGACGGCGATGCAGAAGAGGATCGTCTTCGCCGGGAGATAGGCGTTGGCGTCCACATACCGCAGTCCGGTCCAGTTGCCCGCGGCCTTGAAGTCACTGGACTTCACCGCCAGCCCGTACCGGTCCAGCCAGTACGCCACGGCCTTCAGCGAGACGAAGACGCCGATCAGCACCGAGAGATGGCCGGTGGCGGCGGCCGTGGCGCGCGCGCCCGGACTGGTGATCCGCAGCCCTCCGTACAGATAGTGCGTCAGCGCGGCGGCGATCAGCGACAGCACGGCGGTGGCGAAACCGAAGGCCAGCAGGAAGCGGTACCAGGGAAGATCGAACGCGTAGAACGACACGTCCATCTTGAACTGGGGGTCCTTCTGGCCGAAGGGCACTCCGTTGACCCACATCAGCCACGTACGCCACTGGCCGGAGGCGGAGGCGCCGGCGATCAGCCCGACCAGCGCCGTGATCGCCAGGAGCACCCATTTCTTGTACGGTGCGATCCCCATCCGGTACCGGTCGAGGTTCTGCTGCTCCATCGACATCGCGCTCAGCGGCGGCCGCAGCCGGTGCGCCAGCCAGATGTTCAGACCGACGGCGAGGGCCATCAGCAGTCCGAAGACGGCGAACAGGCCGACCTTGGTCCAGAGCGTGGTCGTGAAAACCGATGAGTACTTCACCGAGCGGTACCAGAGCCAGTCGGTCCAGAACCCCGCGAACATGACGAAGAGCATGGCCAGCACGGCCAGCGCTCCCAGCGTCATGAGCAGGGTCCGGGCCCGACGGGACGGCCGGCCCACTCTGATCCGTGGCCCGGTCGGGCCTCCGCCGCGGTCCGGCATCTGGAAAGCCAACGTGCGCACCTCGAAGTTCGCGGTCGTGTTTCAGCGTGTGAAGCGGGCCCCGCGATCGTAAGGGCCCACTCATGCAACTTACTGAGGCTTTACCTAGTTCCCGCACCGGGGCCCGAAGGAGGCAGGATATCGACCATGTCCAACGTCTCTCCCTCAGGTACCCCCATGGCCGCGAGCCCGCTGACCCGCGCGGTGCTCGAAATCGACGAGTACGCGTCGGGGCTCGGCTGGGACCAGCCCGCCCGGCTCTTCGCGCTCGTCGACACCGCGCGGCTGCGCACCGACGAGCCGGAGCTGGCCGCCCAGCTCGGTCTCGACGACGGCGGGGCGGTCGCTCCGCTCACGCCCATCGAGCAGGACGAGATCCCGTCCGGCACCCCGCTGGACGAGTTCCTCGGCACCATCGCGTGGCCCGGGGCGGTGGCGGGCTGCGCGATGACGGTGGAACGGCTGATGCTGCCGCCGTCGGCGGAGGCGTCCGTACCGGACGGTCTCGACGACGCGGGTCTCGCCCGGTGGGTCTCCGCCCACCCGGAGCGCCAGGAGGTCCGGATGACGGTCGCCGTGCTGCGTGACGGCGCCCGTGAGTCGGCCCTGCGGCTGCGCGAGAAGGACTCGCCGAACGAGGTGCTCACCGGCTCGGGTCTGGTGCCGGGCCTGGCCGAGGCCCTGGCGGCCACCTTCGAGGCGTAGGCCGCTTCGAGGCGCAGGCCGCGTCCGGCACATGGCGTCGGACCCGGCCTGGCAGGGTCCGCGGCCGGATCTCCGCCCTGGTCCGCAGCGGAGATCCGGCCGCGGACCAGGGCGGCTACGCGTGGGCGCGCCGCTCCCGTGGGGAGTTCCGCGCGTGAGTGGCCGTGAGCGGTGGAGACGGCCGGTCAGCCTGCCGCGCAGGTCGGCAGACCGCCGGTGTCCCCGTCACGGATCTTGTTCAGCGACTTCCTGGCGTCGTCGATCGTCTTCACCTTGACCAGGGTGAGGCCGTCGGGGACGTCGGAGGCCGCCGCCGCGCAGTTCTGCTCCGGGGTGAGGAAGTACTCGGCGCCCGCGCCGCGCGCGCCGACGAGCTTCATCTCGATACCGCCGATCGGGCCGACCTGACCCTGGTCGTCGATCGTGCCCGTACCGGCGACGAACTCGCCACCGGTGAGAGCACCGGGCGTGAGCTTGTCGACAATGCCGAGGGCGAACATCAGCCCGGCGCTCGGGCCGCCCACATCGGCGAGCTTGATGTCGACATCGAACGGGAAGGTGTGGTCGGTCCCGGCCTGGATACCGACGACCGCGCGGTCACCCTCCTCGGACCGCTGTGTGGTCAGCGTGATCAGCTCGATGCCCTCGGGCTCCTTGCCGAGCTTCTCCGCCGCCTTCGCGTCCGCCGCGGGGACGATGCTGAAGATGACGTCCTCACCGGGCTTGTGCTTGGTGACGAGCCTGGCGACATCGGCCGGCTCCCGCACCGGCGACCCGTCCACCTGCTTGATCACGTCACCCGCGTGCAGCGTGCCCTCGGCGGCACCGTCCTTGATCACCGAGGAGACGACAGTGCGCGAGGAGACCGGGATGTCCAGTTCCTTCAGGGCGGCGACCTTGGCGCTCTCCTGGGACTGGCTGAACTCCTCGGCGTTCTCCTGGGTGGACTGCTCCTCCGTCTTGCCGCCCGGGTAGAGCGTGTCGTGCGGCACCACGACGTTGTCGTGTGCCAGCCAGCCGTAGACCGCCTCGACGATGTTCATGTTGTAATCCGCGCCCGTGACCCTGACCGTCGTCATATTGAGATGACCCGACGTCGGATAGGTCTTGTGCCCGGAAATCTGAAGGACCGGTTCTCCACCGGCGTTGCCGAGCGTGTTCACCGTCGGTCCCGGGCTCATCTCCGAATACGGCACTTTGATGAGCACTCCCGCGCAGAGCAGCGCGATGAGGATGAGGGTGGAGGCGAGCATCGTCGCGGTGCGGCGTGGCATGGAACGACAGTACGGTAAGCGTCCCTCTGTGCACCGCTGGGGCCGTCCGTACGGGGCTGCGCGCGGATCCGCGTAGCGAATGCGTACGGGCGGCTGCCACGGCGTACGACGTCAGAACCGATCCGGAGCGGAGTGCGCCTTTTCCATGGCATCACGGAAGCGGGCGTAGCCATTCAGCTCGGCGATATCCCCGACCGTGCGATCTCTTGAGGCCCAGCTTCCCCATATCGCTGCGCCTACGACAGCGAATAGCGGAATCAACAACCAGGCAAGTGCGGCCATACCGACCTCCCGACGTGCATGAGCGTCTGTGAACTGACCGATCAGCAGATTAACCATCTGCTGAGACAACGCTGCTGGCAGGGGTGCGGTTACGCAAATCGGGCCGTCCCGGACGGACCAGGTTTCAGGCCGGTCCCACTGCGGCAAGGCGCCCCGGCCGTAGCTCTTCGGCAGTCCCCTCGACGAGGCGCTACGCGCCGACCCATTCCTCGGTTCCGTCGGAGAACTTCTGGTGTTTCCAGATCGGAACCTCGTGCTTGAGGTCGTCGATCAGCTTCCGGCAGGCCTCGAACGCCTCAGCCCTGTGCGGGCAGGAGACCGCCACGACGACCGCCAGATCTCCGACCTCCAGATCGCCCACTCGGTGGACGGCCGCCAGCGCGCGCACCGGATGGCCGGCGACGATCTTCTCGGCGACGCGGCGCAGTTCCGTCTCCGCGGAGGGATGGCAGGAGTAGCCGAGGGTGTCCACATCGGCGCCCCCGTCGTGGTTGCGCACCGTACCGACGAAGAGGGCCGTACCGCCCGAGGCGTCGTCCCCGACCGCGCGGAAGACCTCGTCGACGGTGATCGGGGTGTCGCGGATCTCCAGCAGCCGGATGGGATCCTGCCCGGCCTGCTCGCCCGGATGGGAATGCGTGCTCGCCATGGTCCCCATCGTGCCGTACGGCACCGACATCCAGGAACAGCGCGTACCGCCTCCCCGGCCGGGGCCCGGCAGGCGGTCGGCCGGGGGCTCCAGCAGGCGGTCCTGCCGGTGTCCGGCGGACGTCCGGCGGCGGTCCGGCCGGGGGTCCGGCCCGGCCTCAGCGGCCTCGTCTCGCCTTGCGGGCCCGCCGTACCAGCGCTGCCGTACCGAGCAGCGCCACCGTCGCGCCCGCCGCGCCCGCCGCGGTGGCGTCCTTGCGGCCGAGCCTGCGCCCCACGACCGTGTGCCGGCCCTCCACCTCCTCCAGCAGCGCGGCGAGCACCTCCTCGTTGGTCCACCGCGGCCGCCAGCCCGCGTCGTGCAGCCTGCTGACACTGACCACCCAGGGATGCATCGTGTACGCGAGATCCCCCGCCGGAGAGGGCGTGAGACCGATCCTGTGCAGCCTTGCCGCGGCTCCCAGGGCGACCGCGGACGGCAGCTCCATCCGGCGGATACCGCTCAGCTCCTCGACCTCCTCCTGCTCCAGCCAGCCGTCGCAGCCCACCGCGAACTCGCCGTCGGCCTTTTCGAGCGCCGCGTACTCCAGAGCGCTCACCAGGTCCTCGACATGACAGAACTGCCAGGTGGGACGGGATCCGGCGACCACGAGCAGCCGCGGTGACTCGAAATAGCGGGTGAGGGCCGTGTCCGTACCGCCGACCAGGACGGCGGGCCGTACGACCGTCACATTGAGCCCCGGGTGCGCGCGGGGCGCCCGGCGGCCCAGCCGCTCGATCTCCAGCAGATCGCCGACCCCCGTGGCCTCCGCCGTCGCGCGCAGCTCGGCGTCCTCGGAGAGCGGGATGTCGTTGTCGGGCAGCGCGCCGTAGACCATCGCCGAGGTGCACAGCACGACCCGGTGGACCCCCGCCGCGGCCGCGGCCGTGAGGACGGTCTGCGTGCCGCGCACGTTGTAGGCCGTCCGGGCGGCGGGATCGGTCTCCAGATCGAGATCGAGCGCCATGTGCACCACCACGTCCGCGCCGCGCAACTTCTCCGCGATGGCCGGATCACGCACATCGAGGATGTGCCACTGCGCCTCGGAGACCTCGCCCCGGCGCTCGTCGATGGCGATGACCTGCTTGATCTCGTCGGAGGCTGCGAGGCGCCGGGTGAGCAGGTCACCGACGCCGGAGGCGGCGCCGGTGACCGCCACGACGGGGCCCCGGGACGGGTGCGTGGTTGAGCGGTTTCGCGCTGCGCGAACCTGCGGATCTGGGGAACTCACCGGGCGTCTCCAGCGGTTGTCTTCAATACGTACGTGAATGACGCGTACGTACCAGGTGACGTCCATCCTGCCGCAGGCCACAGGCCGGCGGAGCACTGAGCCCGGAAGCCGCCCGGGTGTCGCAGCCGTGCGAGGCCGCCGAAGGCGGCGGACCGAGCAGGCCGAAGGCGGAGTCCGGGTCGTACGGCCGGGCCCGGCCGACGGCACGCGGCACCGCCCTTGTCCACCCGGTGCCGCTTAGGCTGGGTGGTGTAGTCGGGCAGCCGCCGTCGGCAGAAGCCGGCGGCCCTACGAGCCGAGGAACCCCGTGAGTGACACCCCATTCGGATTCGGCCTTCCGCCGGAGGAGCCGGAGGACGGCGACGGCAAGAAGAAGGACCCTGCCGGAGGTGGTCAGGGTGCCGGTGGTCAGGGCGGTCCCGGCAATCCCTTCGGAAACTTCGGGTTCGGGCTGCCGGGCGGCGCGGGCGGTGCGGACAATCCGTTCGCCGCGATGTTCGGTTCGCTGAACCCCAGCGATCTGGGCGCGGCCTTCCAGCAGCTCGGCCAGATGCTCAGCTATGAGGGCGGTCCCGTCAACTGGGACATGGCCAAGCAGATCGCCCGCCAGACGGTGGCGCAGGGCACCCCCGACGGCACCAAGGACGCCAGTGTCGGCCCCTCGGAGCGCGCCGCGGTCGACGAGGCGGTACGGCTGGCCGATCTGTGGCTGGACGGTGTGACGTCCCTGCCGTCCGGCGCGAGCACATCGGTGGCGTGGAGCCGCGCCGAGTGGGTCGAGGCGACTCTGCCCGCGTGGCAGCAGCTCGTCGACCCGGTGGCGGAGCGGGTGGGCACGGCCATGGGCGAGGTGCTGCCCGAGGAGATGCAGTCCGTGGCGGGCCCGCTGATCGGGATGATGCGCTCCATGGGCGGCGCCATGTTCGGCCAGCAGATCGGGCAGGCCGTGGGTGTGCTGGCGGGTGAGGTGGTCGGTTCCACGGACATCGGGCTGCCGCTGGGCCCGGCCGGCAAGGCCGCGCTCCTGCCGCTGAACATCGAGGCGTTCAGCAAGGACCTTGGCGTGCCCAAGGACGAGATCCGGCTCTATCTGGCCCTGCGCGAGGCCGCCCACCAGCGGCTCTTCGCGCATGTGCCCTGGCTGCGGTCGCATATGTTCGGCGCGGTCGAGGGCTATGCCCGGGGGATCAAGGTCGACACCACCAAGCTGGAGGACGTGGTCGGCCAGTTCGACCCCACCCACCCCGAGGAGCTTCAGGAAGCGCTCCAGCAGGGCATGTTCCAGCCTGAGGACACCCCTGAGCAGAAGGCCGCGCTGGCCCGGCTCGAAACGGCGCTCGCGCTGGTCGAGGGCTGGGTGGACGCGGTGGTCCACGAGGCGGCGAAGACAAGGCTCACGGGAGCCGACGCGCTGCGCGAGACGCTGCGCAGGCGCCGGGCCTCCGGCGGTCCCGCCGAGCAGACCTTCGCCACGCTCATCGGCCTTCAGCTCCGTCCGCGCCGGCTGCGCGACGCCGCGCGGCTGTGGGCGTCGCTCACGGACGCGCGCGGGGCCGACGGCCGGGACCGGCTGTGGGAGCACCCCGACATGCTGCCGACGGCCTCCGATCTCGACGACCCGGACGGCTTCGTCCACCACGAGCAGTTGGACTTCTCCGAGCTGGACAGGATGCTCGGCGAGGCGGCGGACACCCCGGACGGCCCGGACGGCAGGCCGAACCTCAAGAAGGACGACGGGGACGACAAGGACGACACCGACAAGTGAGCCTGCACGACGACGCCGTCCTCGTACTGAAGGGCCACGAAGGCGAGTACGAGGGCCAGGACCTGCTGCGTGGGCTCTATCTGGATCATCTGTCCGCCCATCCGGACGCGATGTGGAAGTCCTGCGCGGCGGGGCATCTCACGGCCAGCGCGCTGGTGATCGATCCGGAGCGGGGCCGGGTGCTGCTGACCCTGCACAAGAAGCTCGGTATGTGGCTCCAGATGGGCGGTCACTGCGAGCCCGATGACGACACCCTGGAGGGTGCCGCGCTGCGGGAGGCCATGGAGGAGTCCGGGATCCTCGGTCTGCGACCACTGGCGGGCGGTCCCGTCCAGCTCGACCGGCATGCCATCCCGGCACCGTGCCACTGGCATCTCGATGTCCAGTACGCGGCGCTGGCTCCGGCCGGGGCCATCGAGCGGATCAGCGAGGAGTCACTGGATCTGCGCTGGTTCTCCTACGAGGAGGCGGCGCGGGTGGCCGACGGCTCGGTCGTACGGCTGGTGGAGCGCACCCGCGCCGCGCTGGACGGTCGAAACACGCCCTGAGCCCCGCCCGATCCGGACGTGGCGACAACGCGAGGGCTGGACGGCCCCCGTCGGGCCGAGCGGACCGGTGTGAGCGGAAGGGGGCGGCCTCCCGGGCGGCCGCCCCCTTCCGCTCACGCGGCTCGCGCGGCTCGCGCGGCTCGCGCCGGAGCGCGATCACCTGCTCCAGGCGTTGTTCTGGTTCTGTCCGTGCGCTCCCTGCTGGCCCACGCCGAACTGCGCGGCCAGCCCCTGTCCGAGCTGCGCGTTCTGCGGCGGCATGACCTCACTGGGCTGTACGAGCGCGAACCCCTGCCCGAGAAAGCTCAGCTCCCAGCCCTCGCCGGTGTTGCCGCGTCGCCTGCGTACCCCTGAGGAGTGCGTCTGGGCCTGCATCTGCACCCGCAGGGAGGAGGACCAAGCGACGATCGCGTCCGCGTCGGCGTTGACGTACTTCTCGGGTGTGATCTGGAGCATCAGAGGCTGGCCCGAGGTCATCAGGGCGACCTTGCCCCGGCCGGAGACATTGAGCTGGTACTTGCCGGAACCGGAGATGCCGTACTGGCTGTCCACCGCGATGACCTCGGTGTGCAGCGAGGAGTCGAGCGCCAGCACATAGGCGCTGTCGACCGTCATCCCCTCCTGCTCGACCTCCACCACATGGATGTACTGGGCGAGATTGGCCAGATAGACCGTGCCCTGTCCGGAGCAGCGCATCAGGTCGAGGCCCTCACCGGTCCGGGCGCGGGCCCGCCGCTGGTTCTGCGACTGGTACTCACCGTCGAAGTCGATCAGCCCCTGGTAGGCGACCATCGCGCCCTTGCGGGCGAGGACATCGTCCTGGCCGGTGAGCGCCACCCGCAGGAGCTGCGGGTTCTGCACCGCGTACCGCTCCTGGGACTGCTGTTCCGTATAGGCGAAAAGCGGACTCTGCATGGTGTGTTCTCGCTCCTCTCAGCCCTGGATCCGGAGACGGTCGGTGCTGTCCTCGCTGGGCTGCACGACGACGATGCCCTGACCGGAGAAGGCCATCTGGAAGGCCTCTCCGCTGCCCCGCCCGATCAGCGCGGAGGCCTTCAGGCTCCGCTTGCCCTTCACCTTGAGGGCGGGGGACCAGGCGACAAGGGCGTCCGGGTCGACATAGGTCTCGTCCTCGCCACGGCCGCAGTCGACGACGATCGGGGTGCCGCGCGAGGTCAGGGCGACCCAGCCGGTCCCGGAGATCTGTACGTTCCACAGCCCCTGGCCGGCGAACTTGGCCAGGCCCTTCACCCGCTCGACGCCCCACTGGAGATGGGCGTCGAAAGCCAGCAGATTGGTGCCGTTGACGGAGATGGCGTCGTTGTCGAGGTTGATGACGACGACATCCGCGCCGTAGTCGGCGAGATAGAGCAGACCGTCGCCGGAGCACTTCATGAGGGGCGTTCCCTCGCCGGTGACCCACTGCGAGGCGATCTGGCGGATGGCGGGCGGGTTCGGCTCATACTGGATGAAGCCTTCGTAGGCGATCATCGAGCCGGTCCGCGCGAAGAGGTCGTGCCCCGAGGCCATGGCGACCTTGAGCATGGCACGGCCGTGGTTCTCCATCCGGGCCGCGATGGGGGTGGGGGCGTAGCCCGCGAGCTGTTGGTTCATGGTCCGGGCTCCCTCAGACCTCGTACGGCTGGACGACGATGAAGTTGCCGGGGGCACCCCGGAACTGGAGGTTCACGGTCTCCCCGCTGTGGCCCGGATACGCGTTGCGGCGCAGCCTGACCTGGCTGGAGATGATCACCTGGGACGCGGCCGACCAGGCGACGACGGCATTGCAGTCGGCGAAGGTCGTGGGCGTGACGGGCAGGACCACCGGGGTGCCGTGGGTCTTCACGACGACGGTGCCCGTGCCCTGGAAGAGCATGGTGAACAGGGCGCCGCCGGGGATGCCGTGGCCCTCGATACGGCGGATCTCGTACTGGAGGGACTCGTCGAAGGCGAGGACGTTCTCCGCCGAGACGCAGATGCCGTCGCCCTGAAGCTCCACCGGGTGCAGATGCGCGCCCTCTTCGGCGAGGAACACCTGGCCGCGCCCGGTGCAGCGCATGAGCTGCATCTCCTGGCCGGTGGCGTTGCCGACGATACGGCCGGCGAAACCGGCGCCCTTGTAGCTGAAGTCGACCTTGCCCTGGTACATGACCATGCTGCCCTGGCGGGCGAGGACCGGAGTGCCGCCCATACCGAGGTCGACCCGCATGAGCTGCCCGTTCTGCGGGGTCCAGCGCTGGCCCGTGGGCAGTTCCTTGTACGGCTGAAGGGCGGCCTGGAGACCGGCCCCGCCGGGCGGCACGCCTTGGGGCACACCCTGGGGGGCGCCGCCGAGGGGCGGACCTGGCGGCTGCTGGCCGTAAGGCGCGGGCGCGGGCTGGCCGTAGGGAGCCGGTACGGGCTGTCCGTACGGAGCCGGTGCGGGCGGCGGCAGTGCCTGACCGGGAATCTGGCCCGCGGTCTGCCCCGGGATCTGGCCGAACTGCGGCTGCTGGGGCGGCTGTCCGTACGGGGCGGGCGCGGGCGGCGGGGGTACGGTGCCGCCGGGCGGGGTCATGGGCGCGGCGATGGTCGGCGCCCCATGCATCGGCTGAGGCGCGGGGACAGGGGCAGGGACCGGAGGCCCGGCCGGAGCGCCGAACGAGGGCGCGGGCTGTGGAGCCTGAGGTGCCTGCGGGATCTGAGGTGCCTGCGGGGCGGCCGGGGCGGGCGGGGCACCGAACGCCGGGGCGGGCGGGGGCGCGCTCTGCGCGGGCGGCGCGAAGCCCGGCACCTGACCACCGGCCGGCGGCTGCGGCGGCGCGGGCTCCTCCTCGGCGACCTTGCCGCCGAAGTTCTTCAGCAGCGCGTCGAGCCCGCCGTCGAAACCCTGGCCGACGGCGGCGAACCGCCATACGTCCTTGAGATAGAAGTCGCCGAGCATGACGGCGCGCTCCGTGGTGAACTCCGAGCCGTCGAAGGCGTACCGGACGACTTCCTCGCCGCCCGCGACCACCCGGATATATCCGGGGCCGACCTGGGACATCTGGCCCGCGCCGTCGATGGTGGCGGTGAACGAGAGCTTGTGGATCTGTGCCGGGATACGCTCCAGCGTCACCCTGAAGGACTCGGTGTCCCCGGCCTGGGCGCCCAGCAACTGAACTGATTCCTCAGGTGACTTGGGCTGGTTGAAGAAGATGAAGTAACGGTCGTCCGAGAGCTGTTCATTGGCGTCGAGGCCGAAACAGCTGATGTCGAAGGTCAGCCCGGGAGCGGCGATCTGCACGCCTACGTACAGATCCGTCCCCGGTGTGAGATCACTGATCCTGGCCTTGTGGCCGCGCTGGAATTCCCTGGCCATGCGTAACGACCGTCCCCCATCCCGAATGTGACTGCGTCGCGCCAGGCTAACGGCTATGTCCGACATTGAGCCGAGCCGGTACAGACTCGGTACACGATCAACGGACTCGGCACACGGTCAGCGCCGTTTCCCCTGCCGCGAGCGGCGGGCGGAGATCATCCCGCGCGTACGGAGCGTTTCATTCCGCGCCCGGGTCCCCGTCCGGCGCTCCGTCGTCCCCGTCACCACGCGCGACGGGCAGATAGGGCAGCCGGTCGGCGGCGACGACTCCTTCGAGATAGCCGCGGGCGCGCTCGGTGCGCGGATAGGCCTCCAGCAGCCGCCAGAACCGTGGCCCGTGGCCCGGTACGAGGAGATGGGCCAGCTCGTGGACGAGGACATAGTCGACGACGTACTCCGGCATGCCCTGCAACCGGTGCGACAGCCGGATGCTGCCTTCCGCCGGGGTGCAGGAGCCCCAGCGGGTGTTCTGGTTGGTCACCCAGCGCACGGAGGCCGGCCTGGCTCCGCCGTTGAAGTACAGAGCGGACAGCCGCTCCGCCCGCTCGGTCAGCTCGCTGTCGCCGAGGACGCGTTTGCTCTCCTGCGCGGCGAGTTTGTCGAGCATCACCGTGACCCAGCGGCGCTCCTCCGCCTCCGACATCCGGGCGGGGATGAGCACGATGGTCCGGTCGCCCTCGCGGTACGCCGAGACCGTTCTGCTGCGACGGGCGCTCCTGCGGACCTCTACGGCGCTCGTCCCCGAGCCGCGCGGCGGGCGGCGGGCGGGCTCCCCAGCGAGGCGAGGGGAAGAATCGGCGGACACGCCCCGACGTTACCCGCTGCGTGTGGGGGAAGTCCCGCCTCCGGGACAGTTCGATCTTGATCCACTTTTCGGTCCCCGGAATTTGAACGATTAATGCCCTCGGCTGTGGATAACTTTCGGCACCGCCGCGCGCCGCCTTGCATTCTGAGAACCGGATCGGAACAGGCGATCCGAAGAAGTCCGTCGTGCGGAAATCGAGGGGAGACCGATATGCATCCGATGGTGAAACCCGCGCTGCGGCGTGCGTGGCGGGAGCGGCAGACCGTGCAGTTCGGGGTCACACCCGCACACGCGGTGCTGGTGGGTCCTGTCGATACGGCCACGGGCAGCTTTCTGGAGCTCCTCGACGGGACTCGCGGACTGCCGCTGCTGCGGGAGGAGGCACGGGCGATGGGGCTGCCCGACGGACTGGCCGATTCGCTGGTGAAGCGGCTGACCACGGCGGGGGTGCTCGACGATCCGGACGCGGGAGGAAGGGCGTCCGAGGATTTGCGGAAGCGGACGGCCGTCTTCGACCGGGTGCGGTCGGATCTCGCGTCCCTCTCCGTGCTGCACCGGGAGCCGGGGGCGGGGGCACGGCGGCTGGCGGCGCGGCGGGCGACTCGGGTCCAGGTGCGGGGCGCGGGGCGGGTGGGGGCGGCTGTCGCGGCGGTGCTCGCCGCCTCCGGGGTGGGGCGGGTCGATGTGCTCGACGGCGGGTTCACGCAGGAGTGGGACGTGTCACCCGCCGGGCTGCCCGCCCACTGTGTGGGAGAGCGCAGGGACACGGCGGCTCGGCAGTTGGTCCGGCGGTCCGCGCCCGGCCGGGCGCCGGGTGTGACGGAGCGCGGGGCGTCCCGCGAGGAGGCGGAGCCGGGCCTCTCCCTGGTGATTGTCGCTCCTCGGGACGGGCTCGCCGCCTATGCCCCCGACCAGACGGCGGCCGAGCCCTGGATCGCCACGGGCACTCCCCATCTCTACACGGGGGTGATCGAGGCCACAGGCGTGGTCGGACCGCTGGTGCTGCCCGGTGGCACGGCCTGCGCCGGGTGTGTGGCACGGACGCGGGCCGACCGCGATCCGGGGTGGCCCCGGATGCTGGCACAGTGGCGCTCGGGGCGCGGGGCGGCCGCCGTGCCGGCCTGTGATCTGGGGCTGGCCACCACGGTGGCGGGGCTGGCGGCGGCTCACGCGCTGTCGTTCCTGGACGGTGAGCTCCCCGCCAGCGCGGGTGCACGATGGGAGGCATCGCTTCCACTGCTGGACTGGCGATCGGAGCGGACCGAGCCGCATCCGGACTGCCTCTGTGGGGCGGCCGACAGGCCGCAGAGGGGTGCGCCTGGCGGAGACGGGGGCGTCGCACGACACAATGGCGGGGTATCCGCCGCAGGCGGCTCGGCTGTCTGGGACTTGGAGGGGCTTCATGTCTGATCTTCCCCGGAAGGCGGTCACCCGGACCGCGAAGCTGGCCACGCTGCCGCTGGGCTTCGCCGGCCGGGCCACCTGGGGCCTCGGCAAGCGGATCGGCGGGAAGTCCGCGGAGATCGTCGCCCGGGAGTTGCAGCAGCGCACGGCGGACCAGCTCTTCAAGGTGCTCGGCGAGCTGAAGGGCGGTGCGATGAAGTTCGGGCAGGCCCTGTCCGTCTTCGAGTCGGCGCTGCCCGAGGAGATCGCCGGGCCCTACCGGGCGGCGCTCACCAAGCTCCAGGAGGCGGCGCCGCCCATGCCCGTCCGTACGGTCCACGCGGTGCTGGCGGAGCGGCTCGGCGAGGAGTGGCGTGAGCTGTTCCTGGAGTTCGAGGACAAGCCCTCGGCCGCCGCGTCGATCGGCCAGGTGCACCGGGCGGTGTGGCACGACGGGCGCCAGGTCGCGGTCAAGGTGCAGTATCCGGGGGCCGGTGAGGCGCTGCTCTCCGATCTGACGCAGCTCAGCCGGTTCGCCCGACTGCTGGGGCCGCTGATTCCGGGGATGGACATCAAGCCGCTGATCACCGAATTGCGCGACCGGGTCTCGGAGGAACTGGACTACGCGCTGGAGGCCGAGTCACAGCGCGAGCACGCGGCGGAGTTCGCGGACGACCCGGATGTGGTGGTGCCCGACGTGGTGCACCAGGGCGACCAGGTGCTGGTGACGGAGTGGATCGACGGGATACCGCTGTCGGAGGTGATCTCCGACGGGACGCCCGAGCAGCGCGACCGGGCGGGGCAGCTCCTGGCCAGATTCCTCTTCTCGGGCCCGGCGCGCACGGGTCTGCTGCACG
Organism: Streptomyces sp. NPDC055025; assembly: GCF_053608565.1. Lineage (NCBI taxonomy): Bacteria > Bacillati > Actinomycetota > Actinomycetes > Kitasatosporales > Streptomycetaceae > Streptomyces > Streptomyces sp. NPDC055025. The sequence goes on along the minus strand of NZ_JBSGVS010000052.1, from coordinate 21,672 downwards.
CCGATCCGCATCCGGGCAACTTCCGACTGCTTCCCCCGGCGGCCTCCGACGAGGACGGCACGGACGGCGAGGGCGGTGAACTGCGGCTCGGGGTGCTGGACTTCGGCACGGTGGACCGGCTGCCCGGCGGACTTCCCGGCACCATCGGTGAGGCCCTGCGGCTGACGCTGGAGAGCGACGCCGAGGCGGTGTACGACCTGCTGCGCGAGGAAGGGTTCGTCAAGGAGTCCATCGATCTCGACCCGGACGCGGTGCTGGACTATCTGCATCCGATCATCGAGCCGGCGGCGGTGGACGCGTTCACCTTCACCCGGAGCTGGATGCGCGATCAGGCCGCCCGGATAGCGGATCCGCGCTCCCCCGCCCATCAGTTGGGCAAGCAGTTGAATCTCCCGCCGTCGTATCTGCTGATACACCGCGTCACGCTGAGCACCATCGGTGTGCTCTGCCAGCTCAGCGCGACCGTACGGCTGAGGGACGAACTGGAGGCCTGGCTGCCCGGGTTCGTGGCGGATCCGTTCATACCGGAACAACCGGGCGAGACGGAGCAGGTGGACGACTAAGCCCTGTCCGGTCGGACAGAACCTAGGCCCTGTCCCGGCAGCAGGTTCCGTCAGGCCGGTTCCGGCCGGGGAAAGCGGCGTGGGGGGCCGGTCCCTCGGGACCGGCCCCCCACGTGGTGACAGTGATCGCGCACCGACTGGCTGGTTGCCTACTGCATGACGGCCATGGCCAGCGCGCGGCGGGCGCGCATCGATACGCGCTCGGCACGGCGCTGCATCCGCCGGGCGGCGACCAGGCGCGCGGCCCGGCGTTCCGCGTCGGCTTCACGCAGGCGCTCGTTCATATGCGCGCGTGCCATGGCTTCTGGGATGAGTTGCATCTCGCGGGTCCTGTTCTGACGCGAGTCGTTCGCGCCCATCGTGGTGACTGCTGGGGTCGCGGAGCCGGACGGCTCGCTCAGGGAAGAGGTCATCGGAGCCTGCTTCTGGGGATCGTGCGTGAAGGGACGGTCGATGGTTCCGGTGGCGTTCATGCCGTGACCGGGTTCTTGCGCGGACGGCCACGCGGCCGCTTGCGGGCCACGACCACGCCCTGGACGAAGAGTTCGCCACCCCACACGCCCCACGGCTCACGCCGCTCCTGGGCACCGGCGAGGCAGGCCTCGATCAGCGGGCAGGTGCGGCAGAGTGCCTTGGCGTACTCGACATCGGCCGGGGACTCGGCGAAGAAGACCTCCGGGTCGTAGGCACGGCAGGGAACGGGTACGCCGAGGCTCTCGATGGCGTCGTCGAGCGCGGTGAGCGCGGTGAGCGGAGTCAAGGTGGAGTCCTCCGTGGGGACGGGCGGGGAGATCGTTTCGGAAGGCGGTACGGACGGGGCGTGCGCTTCGAGTTGCACGGGTTTCGTTCCTCGTCTGGTCGGTCCGGCCTGTTTGACCGGGTGTCGGCTGGTACCGAGTAGTGCTAGTTCCGAGGCGCCTTCGGTTCCGTCCATCCCGTTCGGGACAAACAGAAGGGCCGCGGATCCCGGGTGGGGTTCCGCGGCCCTGAAGGCGCCGGTCTGATCCTCGATCAGACTGGATCACTCCAGGGTTCGAGCCCACGGAAGGCCCACATCAAGTGGTGCTGCGTCTGCTGCTTCGTTTCGGCACCGGTCGCCGCAAAGGCATAGGCCTTGGCCGCTGCCTTCGCTACTGCTGCTTCCAGTGCCCTGGTCGGTCGCTCATTGCGCTCGCGGACGGGGAGACCCGACAGGGAGACGGGCCGGACGGCGGAGACGCCGGACAGGCCACTGCCAATGAGTTCGGAACCGGAGAAGCCGAGCGAGCAGGCGGAGACGACCGAGCGATCGGTCATTTTGTCGGTGCTGACAAAGTTGCTGCGGTTGATGCTGATCACTGGAATCGCCTCCTCTCGGCGTCTCAAGGACCGGCCTGAGCCAGTCGCACGTATAGCGGACAAGTACTGCTTTGGATAAGTAGAACATGGGGACAGGGCTTCGGTGAAGCCCGCCGTTCCCGTGGTTAAGAACCTATGGGGATTCCCCGGGCGGGCGCAAACTATTTTTCCGACGAGTTCGCATCAGTCGTCCCCGGCGTCTCCCGCACGCTCCTGACCAGCGCAGATGGCGAGTACATCGGCTCCGAAGCGGTCCAGCTTGCGGGCGCCGACGCCGGCGATCGCGGCCAACTCTCGGTCGCCGCCCGGCACCGTCTCGGCGATCGCCATCAGCGTCTTGTCGGTGAACACGCAATACGCGGGCTGGCCCAGCCGCTGTGCCTGGTCCGCCCGCCAGTCACGCAGCCGTTCGTAGAGCGCCTCGTCCATGTCGGACGGGCAGTCCTCACAGCGCATCAGCTTCATCTCGCCCGCGTCGGTGAGCGTTTTGCCGCAGACCCGGCAGAGCACCGGGCCACGGCGCTTGCGCCGGCCGACCGCGCCGCCGTGCTCCGGGGCGCCGCCCGGGACCGCCCCCGCGCTCCGTGCCCCGGGAGCCGTGGAGCCCGGACGAAGCCCGTTCAGAAAGCGGGTGGGGCGACGGGAGGCCCGGCCTCCCGGGGAGCGGGAGAGCGCCCAGGAAAGAGAGAGATGCAGCCGTGCCCGGGTGACCCCGACATAGAGGAGCCGGCGCTCCTCCTCGATCTGCTCGTCGGTCTTGGCGTAGGTGATCGGCATCATGCCCTCGGCGAGACCCACCAGGAAGACCGCGTCCCACTCCAGGCCCTTCGCCGCGTGCAGCGAGGCGAGGGTGACGCCCTGCACCATGGGCGCGTGCTGTGCGGCGGCGCGCTCGTCCAGCTCGGCCACCAGATCGGCGAGCGTCGCCCCCGGCCGCGCCCGGACGAAGTCCTCGGCGAGACGGACCAGGGCGGCCAGGGACTCCCAGCGGTCACGGACCGCGCCCGAGCCCGCGGGAGGTTCGGTGGTCCAGCCCTTGGTGGAGAGCACCGCCCGGACCTGCGCGGGCAGTTCGACGACATCGTCGAGCAGGGAGTCATTGCCCCCGAAGCGGGCCGCGCCCCGAAGCGCGGCGCCCGCCTCCCGCACCTCCTGGCGCTCGAAGAACCGCTCCGCGCCCCGGAGCTGATAGGGCACCCCCGCGTCGGCCAGGGCCTGTTCATAGACCTCCGACTGGGCGTTGATCCGGTACAGCACGGCGATCTCGCCGGCCGGAACGCCCGCGGCGATCAGATCGCGGATCCTGCGCGCGGTGCCCTCGGCCTCGGTGGGCTCGTCCGCATACTCCGTGCGGACCGGTTCGGGGCCCGGATCACGCTGCGAGACCAGTTCGAGCCGGTGCTCGGCGGCCCGGCCGCGCGCCTGGTTCAGCAGGCCGTTGGCGAGATGGACGACCTGGGGCGTGGAGCGGTAGTCCCGGACCAGCTTGACCACGGTGGCGCCCGGGTGGCGGGTGCGGAAGTTCAGCAGATGGTCGGGGGTGGCGCCGGTGAAGGAGTAGATCGTCTGGCTGGCGTCGCCCACCACGCAGAGGCTCTCCCGGTCCCCCAGCCAGAGGTCGAGCAGCCGCTGCTGGAGCGGGCTGACGTCCTGATACTCGTCGACCACGAAGTGCTGGTACTGCCGGCGGATCTGGTCGGCGATGTCGTGCCGGTCCTGGAGGATCCCGACCGTGAGCAGCAGGACGTCCTCGAAGTCGATCACCGAGCGCTCGCGCTTGAGCTGTTCGTACGTCCCGTAGATCTGGCCGATCTCGGCCGGGTCGCGCGGGGCCTCGCGGACGGACTTGGCCACCACGGCGGGATAGTCGGCCGGGACGGTCTGGGTGACCTTCGCCCACTCGATCTCGCCGGTGACATCACGCAGCTCATTGCGGTCGAGCCGGATGCGGCAGCGGGCCGCGGACTCGGCGACGAGCTGGACCTTGCGGTCGAGCAGTCTCGGCAGGTCCCCGCCGACCGCCTTGGGCCAGAAGAACTGGAGCTGGCGCAGCGCCGCCGAGTGGAACGTACGCGCCTGGACACCGCCCGCGCCGAGCTGGCGCAGCCGTCCGCGCATCTCCCCCGCCGCCCGGTTGGTGAAGGTGACGGCCAGCACACTGGCGGGCTGGAGTATGCCCGCGCGCACGCCATAGGCGATCCGGTGGGTGATGGCGCGCGTCTTGCCCGTGCCGGCCCCCGCCAGCACACACACCGGACCGTGCAGAGCCGTCGCCACCTCGCGCTGCTCGGGGTCGAGCCCGTCGAGCACCGCGTCGGCGTCGCGCGGCGGGGCCACGATCTGGCCGCCCTCGGATTCACGCGGGAAGAGTGGGGAGTGCGTTGCTGCTGTCACCCCGCCATGCTGCCAGGTCCCCCGGGACGGACGCGGCGGTTGTCCACAGGGGAGCCGCATTGGTCGTATGAACACACCCGCCGCACCCACCCCCGCCGTCCTGCACCCACCGTCCTGCACCCACCGTCCTGCGCCCGCCGCCCGCCGCCCGGCGAAGCCCGTACCGCGTCGAAGGCCGTACCGCGTCCGTACGGGAATGGCGGCCGGGCCGCGTACGTTCGACAGATTGCGGACGACGCATTCGGCGGGACCGAGACAGAGGAGCGCGAGAGACATGCCGGGCACTGTGACGATGTACAGCACCACATGGTGCGGATACTGCCGTCGGCTCAAGGGCCAGATGGACCGCGAAGGCATCGCGTACACCGAGATCAACATCGAGCAGGACCCGGAGTCGGCGGCCTTCGTCGAGAAGGCGAACGGCGGCAACCAGACGGTGCCGACCGTGCTGTTCTCCGACGGATCGACGCTGACGAACCCCTCGCTGGCCCAGGTCAAGCAGAAGATCGGCGTCTGAGCACCGCGTACCGCGCGCGGCGGTGCCGCGAGCGGCCCACCGACCGAGCCCCCGCCGGAGCGATTCCGGCGGGGGCTCGGTCGTCACGCTGTCGTACGGCGCTCAGTCGCCGTACGTCCGGCCGTCGTCATACGTCCGGCCGTCGTACGGCTCCGTCGTCCGTTGTCGCGTACGCACGTGTCGCGTGTCGCGCTCAGCCGGCCGGTTTCGGGAGGGGCTTGCCGTACCACAGCTCCACCAGACGCGCGGCGATCGAGATTCCGGCCGGCGGGAGGATCTCGCCGGACTCGATCGCGGTCCGCAGATCCTCCCGGGAGAACCATCGCGCCTCCTCGATCTCCTCGCCGTCCACCGTGATCTCCGACGAGGTGGCACGCGCCATGAAGCCCAGCATCAGGCTCGACGGGAACGGCCACGGCTGGCTGGCGATGTACTCGACCTCGCCGACCGTGACGCCCGCCTCCTCGAAGACCTCGCGCACCACTGACTGCTCGATCGACTCGCCCGGCTCCACGAACCCCGCCAGCGTGGAGAAACGGCCCTCGGGCCAGTGCACCTGACGCCCCAGGAGCGCGCGGTCCTCCTCATCCGTGACCAGCATGATCACGGCGGGGTCGGTCCGCGGGTAGTGCTCGGCCCCGCAGGCCTGGCAGCGGCGGATGTGCCCGGCCGCCGCGATCACGGTGCGCTCGCCGCAGCGGGAGCAGAAGCGGTGCAGCCGCTGCCAGTTCTCCAGCGCCACCGCGTGTGCCATCAGGCCCGCGTCACGGGCGGAGAGCAGCATGCCGGCCTCGCGCAGCCCGGCGGCCCGCGCCGACTGGTCGATCCGGCCGGGGAGCGAGTCCTTCTGGAGCGCGAAATAGCGGACACCGTCCGCGCCCGTACCGAGGAAGTAGCGGTGGGCCTCGGTGACGGGTGCCTCGAAGGACGGGATCATGACCAGTTCGGTACGGCCGTCCGGGGTGTCATCGATCAGCACCTGGCCGCCCGACACCACGAAGACGCGGGTCGTCGGATGGCTCCACGCCGCCGCGAGCCAGGCCTCGTCGAGCCGGTGGTGCGCCGCGCGGTCGATACCGCTCGGAGCGGTCAGGCCGATGGGTCGGTGTGCGGTGGCGTCACTGCTGATGGTGCTCACAGGTACTTCCAACTCCCCCGGGTGGATTGGGTTTCTGATCAGCGGAGTGTGTGGTGAAGTCTTCGGCCGCGCTCCGGGTGCGGGGCGCGGCGCCCTCAGCGCGGCGCGGTGGCAAGGTCGCCCCCGGGGCGGGCCGTCGTTTCCCCCTCGTTGAGCAGCAGGTCTTCGAGGAGTACGTCTTCGAGGGGCGGGACCGGTCCGGCCTTCTCGCTCGCCGCGTGCCGGCCGCCGGACGGTACGGAGACATGGTCCGTGTGCGGGCCGTCCTCGTGGGCGGCCCGCCGGATGCCGTCATGGCCGTGGACCGGCCCGGTGGGGGTGTCCGGGCCGGCGGAGGGCCGCTCGGCGGAGACGGCGGGCCCGCGCGGGGTCCTCCGGATCTCGGCGACCGGGAAGCCGGTCTCCTTGAGCTTCCCGACGAGCCGGCCGGTGCCGCGCCGTACATCAGCGTCGTGGTCGGGCTGTGCCGATACGGACGGAACGCGCGGCCGGCCGGCGAGGTCGTCGGGAAATGCCGCGCGGTGGGTACGGATGTACGTACGGACGACGCTGTCCGGGGTGTCGCTCATGATGTCGAGCCTAACGGGCCCGGGGAGCGGTCTCGTCTGCCGGTTCCGGGGATCCCCCGTCCGTGGGCATGTCGGCGTCCTCGTACGAACGTCCCGTGCCGTCCGGCCCACGCCCTGTGTCATCGTACGGATTCTCCGCGCCGGGCGGGCCTCCGGTGAGGATGCGTTCCAGCTCAGGGCGGCCGGGGAGGTGCTCGGGACGTACGACCTCCCCGGTCCGCACATAGAGGAACGCGGCTGTCACGGCGCTCGGCGGGAGACCGTGCTGCTCGGCCCAGGCGAGGCGGTAGACGGCGAGCTGGAGGGGGTCGGCGGTGCGGGCCCGGCTGGTCTTCCAGTCGACGATCTCGTACGTGTACGTCTCCGCGCTGGTCACCGGGTCGGTACGGGCATGGCGGTAGACGGCGTCGATACGGCCCCGGATCACCCTCCCCGCGAGGGTGAGATGGAAGGGCGCCTCCACGCGGTACGGCGTGCGCCGGGCGTACGGAGTGCGCTCGAAGGCGGTCTTCAGCGCGGCCAGGTCTCGCTCGTCGGCGATCTCCGGCTCGTCCTCCTCCCCACCGGGAAGTTCGTCGGGGCCGAGCATCGGCAGCGGCAGCTCCTCGAACCTCGACTCCACCCAGGCGTGGAACCGCGTGCCCCGGCGGGCGGCGGGCTGCGGCGGACGCGGCATGGGCCGGGCCAGCTCATGGGCGAACCCGTCGGGGTCGGCCGCGAGACGCAGGAGCTGTGAGGCGGAGAGGGAGGGCGGTACGGGTACATCGCGGACGGTGGCGCGGGCGCGGCGCAGCTCACCGGTGAGGGCGTCGAGATCGCGGTCCCAGGAGGCGAGGGTACGGAGCTCCTCGGGGGTGAGCCGCGAATCGGAGACGGGGTGCGGGTCGGGGACTGGGTGCGGGTCAGCTGTGAGGGGCGGGTCGGCGGGGGCGGCGCCGATGCCGGTGGGCGGGCCCCCAACCCCCGCGCAAGGAGGCGCGGGCCCCGGGGCAGCGGGGGGGGCCCCCCGCCCCCGCCGGCCCGCGCGCCGCCGCACA
>NZ_JBSGVS010000052.1:0-14106 GCF_053608565.1 Streptomyces sp. NPDC055025 | reverse complement strand
GGGGGGGGGGGGGGCGCCGTGGCGGGGGTGGGCGCCGACCCCGGCATCGGTTGTCGGCGGGGGAGCGGGTACGGCGGCTGGGGCCCCGTCCGCCGGGGCTCCGGCGGACGTCTCACGTGTGGTCGTCCAGGCGTCCCAGTCGGACAGGTCGGGGTCGGACAGCTCGGGCGGATCCGCGTCGCCGGGATCCGCGTCGGAGTCGCCGGGGTCCGCGTCGTACGGGCCGACATCGGAGTGCTCGCCGTCGAACAGCTCCGCCGGGGCCGGACCGTACGGCTCCGGATCATCCGGCGTGAACGGGTCCGGCCCGTCGTCCGTCCCGACGTCCTCCGCGTCCAGCTCGGACTCGGACTCCGCGCCCGACTCCGCGCCCGACTCCGCGTCCGACTCCGACTCCGGCGCGGTCGCGGCCTCGCCCTCCCGTCTCAGCAACTCCTCCATGTGCGCCAGGACCGTGTCCGCCGCCTCGCGGCGGCGGGCCAGGGACCGGGGGTCCAGCGGGAGGGGCCAGGCGTGGGGGGTGGTCTCCGCGCGCAGGGACGGGTTCTCGTCCGCCTCCTCCGGCGCGTCCGCCCACGCCTCGATCTCCCCGTAACCCGCCGCGCAGTGGTCGTACAGGGCGTGCAGAAAGTCCGACGGCCCGCGCGGGCGCTTCTGGGTCGGGCCCCACCAGTGGCCGGAGCCGAGCAGCAGGGAGCGCGGGCGGGTGAAGGTGACATACCCGAGCCGCAGTTCCTCCGTGTGCTGGTGCGCCTTCATCGCGTCCTTGAACGACTTGAGACCCTTCGCGTCCCAGGACGCCACATCCGGCAGCGTCGGGGCGTCGCCGCGCAGCGCGTGCGGCAGGACCTTCGGCTGGGACGTCCAGGCCTCGCGCGCCCGGCCGTTGGGGAACTGTCCCGCGACCAGTCCAGGTACGGCGACCACATCCCACTCCAGCCCCTTGGACTTGTGGGCGGTGAGGACCTTCACCGTGTTCTCGCCGCCCGGCAGCGCGTGGTCCAGGCCCTTCTCGTACTGCGCGGCCGTCCGCAGGAACGCCAGGAAGGCGAGCAGCCCCGCCTCCCCGTCGAGCGCGGCGAAGGAGGCCGCGACATCGAGGAAGTTGCTCAGCGTCTCGCGGCGGCGCGCGGCCAGGGCGTGCGGTGACGCGGACAGTTCGACCTCCAGGCCCGTCGTGGCCAGGACGCGGTGCAGGACGTCCATCAAGGGGTCGGCCAGGGACCGGCGCAGCTCGCGCAGCTCGGCGGCGAGCCGTGCGAACCGGACCCGCGCGGCGGCGGAGAAGGGCAGCCCGTCCGCCGGGGCGCCCGCCGGCTCCAGGAAGGTGTCGAGGGCGTCCGCGAGTGAGATGACCTCGGCGGGGTCGGTGCCCTCGACCGCCGCCGCCAGCCGCGCGTCGAGGTCGTCCGCCCCGTCCTCGCCGCCGCCCCGGTGGACCAGCAGCCGGGCCCTGCGGCCCAGCAGCGCGAGATCGCGCGGCCCGACGCGCCAGCGGGGACCGGTGAGCAGCCGTACCAGAGAGGCGTTGGCGCCCGGGTCCTGGAGGACCTCGCACATGGCGACGAGATCGGCGACCTCGGGCAGATGGAGCAGTCCGGACAGCCCCACGACCTCGACGGGTACGTCACGGGCCACCAGGGCGCCCTGGATCTCCGGGAAGTCCCCGGCCGTACGGCACAGCACGGCGATCTCGCCCGGCTCCTTGCCCGTGCGCACGAGATGGGCGATCGAGTCGGCGAGCCACTCGATCTCCTCCGTGTGGGTGGGGAGCAGGGCGCAGCGCACTCCGCCGTCGCGCTCCGCGCCGGGCGCGGGGCGCAGTGCCTCCACGCCCTCGTGCATCGCGCGCAGCGGCTCGGCGAGACCGTTGGCGAGGTCGAGGAGACGGCCGCCGCTGCGCCGGTTCTCACTGAGCGAGAACCGGGCGGCGGGGGTGCCGTCGGCGTACGGGAAATGCTCCGGGAAGTCGTCCAGATTGGCGACGGAGGCGCCGCGCCAGCCGTAGATCGCCTGGCAGGGGTCGCCGACCGCCGTCACCGCGTGCCCGGTGCCGCCGCCGAAGAGCCCGGAGAGGAGGAGCCGTTGGGCGACGGAGGTGTCCTGGTACTCGTCGAGCAGCACCACCCGGAACTCGTCCCGGAGAATCACCCCGACCTCGGCTCTCGTCGAGGCGAGTTCGGCGGAGAGCGCGATCTGGTCGCCGAAGTCGAGCAGATCGCGGGCGCGTTTGGCCTCGCGGTAACGCCCCACGAGGTCGAGCAGTTCACGGCGGGCGGCCACCGTCTCGGGCACCTTGCGCAGCTCGGCGTTGCTGAGCGGGGCGCCGTCCAGGGTGCGCAGCAGATCGCGGTCGTACGTGCCGAGCCTGTCCGTGCCCACGAGATGCTCGGCCAGCTCGGCATCGAGCGCGAGCAGATCGCTGACCAGGGCGGGGAGCGTCTTGGTCAGGGCGGGATACGGTCCGGGCGCCTCCCGCAGCACCCGCGCGGCGAGCTGGAAGCGGGTGGCGTCGGCGAGCAGCCGGGCGGTCGGTTCGAGTCCTATGCGCAGACCGTGGTCGGTGAGCAGCCGCCCCGCGAAGGCGTGGTACGTGGAGATACGGGGCTCGCCCGGGGGGTGGTCCGGGTCGATCACCTCGGGATCGGTGACCCCGGCCCGTACGAGCGCCTTGCGGACGCGTTCGGCCAGCTCGCCCGCCGCCTTGTTGGTGAAGGTGAGCCCGAGGACCTGCTCGGGGGCGACCTGTCCGCTGCCCACCAGCCACACCACCCGGGCGGCCATCACCGTCGTCTTCCCGGAGCCGGCTCCGGCCACGATGACCTGCGGGGCGGGCGGCGCCGTGATGCAGGCCACCTGCTCCGGGGTGAAGGGGATGCCGAGAAGCTCCTTGAGCTGCTCGGGGTCGGTGAGATGTACGGACACCCGGAGAGGCTATCCGCCACCACTGACAACGCTGACAGTGCTCGGCGGCCCGCTCACCCCGCAATGCCCGGCAGGCGGTTCGCTCCACGGCGCCCGGCAGGCGGTTCACCCCGCGACACCCGGCGGACGGTTCACTCCACGGTCCGTCCGCCCATGGTCCGTTCACTCCGCGACGCCCGGCAGGCGGTTCACTCCACGATCTGCCGGCCCTCCGGCCGTGCGCTGCACGAGGCGCGGAAGGCGCAGTTGGCGCAGTGTCCCCCGGTGGTGGGGGTGAACCGTTCGTCCAGTACACGTCCGGCGGCGGTGGTGAGCAGTTCGCCGACCCACTCCCCCGCGAGCGGCTCCTGCGCCTGGACCTTGGGGAGCTGCTCGCCGCCCTCCTTCTTGGGCGCGGACTGGCGCAGTTGTACGAGTTCGGCGCCGCCCGGCTCCGGACGGCGGCCGTCGAAGACCTCGTCCAGCGCGCCCTCCCGTACGGCGAGCTGGTAGACGGCGAGCTGGGGATGGCGGGCGACCTCGTCCTTGGTGGGAGCCTGCTTGCCGGTCTTGAAGTCGACGACATAGGCGCGGCCTTCGGTGTCCCGCTCCACGCGGTCCATGGAACCCCGGATACGCACCTCGTACGCGCCCGCTTCGAGGGTGACGTCGAAACCGTGCTCCGTGGCGGCGGGGACGCGTCCGCCGCGGTCCATGACATGCCAGCGCAGAAAGCGTTCGAGCGCGACGCGCGCGTGCTCCTTCTCCTGCTGGGACTTCCAGGGGGCGTCGAAGGCGAGCGCGTCCCACACGGAGTCCAGCCGCTCCATGAGGACGGCGAGATCGGCGGGGGTACGGCCGGAGGCGACCTCGTCGGCCAGGACATGGACGACATTTCCGAAGCCCTGGGCGGCGGTGGCGGGCTCGTCCGCCTTCACCTCCCGGCCCAGGAACCACTGGAGCGCGCAGGTGTTCGCCAACTGGTCCAGGGCGCTGCCGGACAGCGCCACGGGCTCGTCCCGGTCGCGCAGCGGGACGGCGCTGCGGGTCGGCTCGTACAGCCCCCACCAGCGGTGGGGGTGCGCGGACGGTACGAGCGGCTGGCCCTCCTCGTCACCGAGCGCCGCGAGCCGGGCGAGGCGGCGGGCGGCGGCGTCGCGCAGGGCCGGTGTCGCCTCCGGGTCGACGGTGGTGGCGCGCAGCTCCGCCACGAGCGCGGCGACGGCGAGGGGGCGGCGGGGGCGGCCGGTGATGTCCCTGGGCTCGACGCCGAGTTCGGTGAGGAAGCGGGAGGGCTGGTCGCCGTCGTCGGCGGGGGCCTTGACGGCGGTGACGACGAGGCGGTCGCGCGCGCGGGTGGCGGCGACATAGAAGAGGCGACGCTCCTCCGTAAGGAGGGCGCCGGGAGTCAGGGGCTCGGCGAGACCGTCGCGGCCGATCCTGTCCGCCTCCAGAAGGGAGCCACGGCGGCGCAGATCGGGCCAGAGACCCTCCTGCACACCCGCGACGACGACGAGCCGCCACTCCAGGCCCTTGGAGCGGTGGGCGGTCATCAGCCGTACGGCGTCGGGGCGTACGGCACGGCGGCTGAGGGTGTCGGCGGCGATGTCCTGGGCGTCCACTTCCTCCAGGAAGTTGAGCGCGCCCCGGCCCCCGGTGCGCTCCTCGGCGCGGGCCGCCGCGTCGAAGAGGGCGCACACGGCGTCGAGGTCGCGGTCGGCGTTACGGCCCGCGGCGCCGCCGCGCAGGGCGGACCGTTCGAGCCGGCCCGGCCAGGAAGTGCCGTCCCAGAGCGCCCAGAGCGCCTCCTGCGCGGTGCCGCCTCCTTCGAGCAGCTCCCGCGCCTTGCGCAGCAGTGCGCCGAGCCGCTGGGCGCCCCGGGCGTACGCCGGATCGTGCGCCACGAGCCGCTCGGGCTCGGCGAGCGCGCGCGCGAGCAGCACATCGGAGGAGGCGGGCACCCGGTTGCCCCCGGCCCGCTCCTCGTCGCGCAGCGCGCGCCCGAGCCGGCGCAGATCGGCGGCGTCCATACCGCCGAGGGGCGAGGAGAGGAGGGCGAGCGCGGTCTCGACATCGAGCGGACCGACGGCACCGGACGCGGCGCCCCGTTCGCCCTGTTCATCCCGTCCATCCCTTTCACCCCGTCCGTGCCGCTCGGGCGGGTCCTGGTCGGTGATGTCGTGGGCGGTGACGTCGTCTTCAGGCGTAGCACGGCCGGGCAGGCCCTCGTCCGGTACGCCCCGGTCCGACGCGTCCTGGTCCGACGCGTCCTGGTCGGGGGGGCGGTGGGCCTCCGCCTCCGCGGACTCTTCGGGCTCGTTCCGCTCCGGCCCGGACCGCGGACGGAGCGCGGCCTCGGCGACCGCCCGGAGCGCCGTCAGCAGCGGGGACACCGCCGGTTCATGGCGGAGGGGCACATCGTCGCCGTCCACCTCCAGGGGGACGCCCGCCGAGGTCAGGGCACGGCGGATGGAGGGGATGGTGCGACCGCCCGCCCGGACCAGGACCGCCATGTCGTTCCAGGGAATCCCGTCCTCCAGATGCGCGCGGCGGAGGATGTCGGCGATGTTCTCCAGCTCCGTCGAAGGGGTCGGGAACGTGTATGTCTCGACCCGGCCGCCCGCCCGGACCGGCACCGGCTCGCGGTGCGCCTGGACCTTCGCGGAAGGCAGCCGGGTGAGCGGCATACGGCGGGTGAGCAGCCGGGTCGCGGCGAGCAGCGCCGCGCCGGAACGGCGGGAGGTGCCGAGGACCGCCACCGGTGCCGGGCGGCCGTCCACGCGCGGGAAGGCGTACGGAAAGTCCAGGATGCCGTTCACATCGGCGCCGCGGAACGCGTAGATGGACTGGTCCGGATCACCGAAGGCGACCAGCGTGCGGCCCTGGCCGGCCAGCGCGCCCAGCAGCCGGACCTGCGCCGGGTCGGTGTCCTGGTACTCGTCGACGAACACCGCGTCGTACTGGGCGACGAGCCGTTCCGCGACCTCGCGGCGGCCCGCCAGCAGCACCGCCCGGTGGACCAGCTCCGCGTAGTCGAGTACGCCCTGCATGTCCAGGACGTCCAGATACTCCGCGAGGAAGGAAGCGGCGGCCGACCAGTCGGGACGGCCCGTGCGCCGCGCGAAGGCCGCCAGCGCGTCGGGACCGAGGCCCAGCTCGCGGCTGCGGGCGAGCACCGCCCGTACCTCGTCGGCGAAGCCGCGCGTGGTGAGACACGCGCGCAGCTCGTCCGGCCATCTCACGCGCCCCCGCCCCTCGCGCTCCAGCACGATCTCGCCCGCGAGCAGATCCCGTACGGCGACGTCCTGCTCGGGACCGGAGAGCAGCCGCAGCGGCTCGGTGAAGAGTTCGGCCTCCTGGTGCGCGCGGATCAGGGCATAGCAGAACGAGTGGAAGGTGGTCGCCTGCGGACCGCGCCTCCCGCCGAGCCGGACGGCCATCCGGTCGCGCAGTTCCACCGCGGCCTTGCGGCTGAAGGTGAGGACCAGGATCCGTTCGGGGTCCGTCCCGCGTCCGACCCGCTCCGCGACCGACTCCACGAGCGTCGTGGTCTTGCCCGTACCCGGACCGGCCAGCACCAGCAGCGGTCCCGAACCGTGGTCAACCACTCCGCGCTGGGCCGCGTCCAGCTCAGGGGGGTCCACCGGGACCGGCGGGGTACGCACCAGTCGGTACGCGCCCGGGATCCGCTGCCGTACCCGTCGGTGCGGGGTACGCCCGGTGAAGGAGAAGGAGGAGGAGCTCACGTGGGTCGCCGGTCCTGGAAGAGGTGCTGGTGGTGACGCGTGCCGATGACGCTACGCCGCCGGGCGGCCGGGACGCGGCCTGTCCGCGGCTCGCTCCGCCGTGCGGGAGGGTCGGTGGGAAGCCCCCGGCCACGAAGCGCGTGGCCACAGAGCCCGTGAGCGCGGAGTCCGTGGCCACGGAGCCCGTGATCTCGAATCCCGTGGTCGCGGGGTTCGTGGCCTCGGAACTCGTCGTCGCGATGCCTGTCGTAGCGGTGCCCGCCGTCGCGAGGACCATTTCCCCGGAGCCGGTTCACACGAGGACCACGCCCCCGGGGCCGGTTCGGTGGTCGCGCCGTGCGCCGGTTCGCGCGCCGTCGCGTGCGCCTTCGTCCGGTCCGTGTGGTCCTCAGCACCCCCGTGGCACATCCCGCCGCGGAGCCGAATGGCGGAAGCTGTCATATGTGAGCCACATCGTCGGCGTCCGCGCCCTCGCCGTCCCAGCGCGCCCGCTTCATGTCCAGCCGCGGCAGATGCCCCTCGGCGCTCCGCGCGGCCTCGCGCAGCGGAGTGCCCTCCTCGCGGTAGTGGTCCAGGGCCGTCAGCTCATGTCCCGGAAGCAGCACACCGTCCGAACGGACCACCCGCCACCAGGGCACGGCACCCCCGTAGAGGGCCATGGCGCGGCCCACCTGACGCGGTCCCCCCGCGCCGAGCCACTCCGCGACGTCGCCGTACGTCATCACACGGCCGGGCGGGATCAGTTCGGCGACGTCCAGCACCCGCTCCGCGTACTCGGGCAGCTCCGCCGGTTCACCGGGCCGGCCCGTGCCCGTTCCCTCGTCGTTCCTCATCCGCACCATCCTGCCGCACACCACCGACACCCCCGCCCGCCCCGTCGCCGGGCCGTTCCGGAGCGCGTCCGCCCGGTCACCCTGTGTACGTACAGTCGCAAAGGGGCGCATTCCGCCCGCCTCGAGCCCCCGCAATGCACCCTGATGCCCCCGTCTGTCGTCGGCTCGTGCCACCATCGTCCCGGCGGTGACTGGTGATACGAGATCAAGAAGAGACGGATTCGGTGGAGGAGCGGGCCGTGCAGCCGACTGCGACGGCCGGTACCTCCGGTGCTGAGCCGCGCCCGGACACGGCCGCCAGGGCACGTGCCGGGGTGACCGACGAACCCAGGACCGACGGGCTCAAGGCGGGCGGACTCCAGTCGAACGGAGGCCGGACCGCCGAGGCCCGTACCACCCTCCCCGACGGCACCCCGGCCGATGACACCCCGCCCAAGGACATCCCGGCCGACGACTGTGACACCGGCGCCACCCGCGTCGACCGTGTCTCGGGCGACGAACCACTCCTCGCGGCCCGTGTCCACCGGCCCTCCGATCTCCTGCGGCTGCTGATCGGCGTCCTGGCCATCGCTCTCCTCCTCGGCCTCTCCGCCTTCGCCCACGGCACCACCACCGGGCTGGAACAGGACATCACCAAGGGCACGGGCCAGGCCCCCGACCTGATGGTCAAGGTCGCGGGACTGGTCTCCAGCATCGCCGTGCTGCTCGTCCCCGTCGCCTTCGCGATCGAGCGGCTGATCAAGCGCGACGGACTGCGGATCGCGGACGGCGTCCTCGCCGCCGTACTGGCCCACGGGGTGACACTCGCCACCGACCTCTGGGTCGCCAGATCCGCCCCGGAGTCCATCCAGGACGCGCTGACCCGGCCCCAGCTCGGCACCGGGCTCACCGACCCCGTACATGGCTATCTCGCCCCCGTCATCGCCTATATGACGGCCGTGGGCATGGCCCGCAGGCCCCGCTGGCGGGTCGTGCTCTGGGTCGTGCTGCTGCTCGACGCCTTCGCCATGCTGGTCGCCGGCTACACCACCCCGTTCTCGATCGCCCTGACCGTGCTGATCGGCTGGAGCGTCGCGTACGGCACGCTCTACGCGGTCGGCTCGCCCAACGTACGGCCCACCGGGCAGACCCTGATGGCGGGTCTGCGCCATGTCGGTTTCCGCCCGGTCAGCGCGATGCGCGCCGAGGAGGCGTCCGACTCCGCCGAGCAGGGCGACCGGGGCCGCCGGTATCTGGTCACGCTGGAGGACGGACCGCCGCTCGATGTCACCGTCGTCGACCGCGAACAGCAGGCGCAGGGCTTCTTCTACCGGGTCTGGCGACAGCTCACACTGCGCTCCTTCACCACCCGTAGCTCCATCCCCTCCCTGCGCCAGGCGCTCGAACAGGAAGCGCTCCTCGCGTACGCGGCCATCGCCGCCGGGGCCAACGCCCCGAAGCTGATCGCCACCTCCGAGCTGGGCCCCGACGCCGTCATGCTGGTGTACGAGCACCTGGGCGCCCGGTCCCTGGACTCGCTGCCGGACCCGTCGATCACGGACGAGCTGGTACGGAACGCCTGGCACCAGGTGAAGTCGCTCCAGTCCCGCCGTATCGCGCACCGCAGGCTCACCGGCGACGCGCTCGTCGTGGACCGCTTCGGGAAGGTGATCCTCACCGAGCTGCGCGGCGGTGAGATCGCGGCGGGCGATCTGGTGCTGCGGATGGACACCGCGCAGCTCCTCACGACGATGGGCCTGCGGGTGGGCGCGGAGCGCTCCGTCGCCGCCGCCGTGGAGGTGATCGGCCCGGACGCCGTCGCCGACTGTCTGCCGCTGCTCCAGCCGATCGCGCTGAGCCGCTCCACCCGGGCGACCCTGCGCAGGCTCGCCCGTGAGCGGTCGCAGCGCGAGCGCGAGGCGGTGCTCGCGGCGTCCGAGACGAACAAGCGCCTCAGGGCCGCGGACATCGCCGCCGAGGACGGTGACCGCAAGGCCGTACGGAAGTCCCTGCGCGCGGAGAAGCAGGCCGAGAAGCGGGCGATAGACGACGCGCTCGACGAGGCGCGCGAGGAGGATCTGCTCTCCCAGATGCGGCGGCAGGTGCTGCTGATCAGGCCGCAGGCGCCGGTCGAACCGGTCCGGCTGGAGCGGATCAAGCCCCGTACGCTCATCAGCTTCATCGCCGGGGCGATCGCCGCGTACTTCCTGCTCACGCAGTTGACGCAGCTCGACTTCAACACGGTCGTCCGCCAGGCGCACTGGGGCTGGGTGGCCGCGGCGGCGGCGTTCTCGCTCCTCAGCTATGTCGCGGCGTCGATGAGCCTGCTGGGCTTCGTACCGGAACGGGTGCCGTTCCGTAAGACGGTCGCCGCGCAGGTCGCCGGTTCCTTCGTCAAAATCGTCGCCCCGGCGGCGGTCGGCGGTGTGGCGCTGAACACCCGCTTCCTCCAGCGCGCGGGGGTACGGCCGGGGCTCGCGGTGGCGAGCGTGGGCGCGTCGCAGCTCTTCGGGCTCGGCGCGCACATCCTGCTGCTGCTGTCCTTCGGCTATCTGACCGGTACGGAGAAGTCGGCCTCGCTCACCCCGTCCAGGACGGTCATCGCGGGGCTGCTGACGGTCGCGGTGCTGGTGCTGGTCGTGACCGCGATCCCGTTCCTGCGGAAGTTCGTAGTGACCCGGCTGCGCTCGCTCTTCGCCGGGGTGGTGCCGCGCATGCTCGATGTGCTCCAGCGGCCGATGAAGCTGATCACCGGTATCGGCGGGATGCTGCTGCTGACCGGTGTGTTCGTGATGTGTCTGGACGCCTCGATCCGGGCGTTCGACAACGGCAACCAGCAGCTCAGCTACGCGAGCATCGCGGTGGTCTTCCTGGCGGGCAGCGCGCTCGGCTCGGCGGCGCCGACACCGGGCGGGGTGGGCGCGATCGAGGGCGCGCTGACGCTGGGACTGATCGCGGTCGGACTGCCCAAGGAGATCGCCGCGCCGGCCGTGCTGCTGTACCGGCTGCTGACGCTGTGGCTGCCGGTGCTGCCCGGCTGGGTGTGCTTCAGCCATCTCACCCGCAGAGGAGAGCTCTAGAGGAGCGATCGTTCCGAGGAGCGATCCGGGATCCGACCCGACCGGACCACCGGACCGGACCGGCCTCCCGCGCCACTCGCATGGCCGCTGCCCCGCGCGGCCCGCTCCCCCGGAGCGCACGATGGGTCCATGCCGACCTCCACCACCCGGCGCGGCACGGCACTCGCCGCTGTCACCGCCGCCGCACTGCTGGCCGCCACCGGTTGCTCCGGCAGCGGGAGCTCCGCCGAGGGCACCAGCTCCAACGGCGGCAGGGCGAACAGCACGGCCGTGCCCAAGAACCTGGGCTCCCAGCGGCTGCGCTGGACGGCGTGCCCGGTTCCCTCGACCGCCGAGGGCGGCGGTACGGCACCGTCCCCGCTGCCCGGTGGTGCCCAGTGGCAGTGCGCCTCGATGAAGGTCCCCCTCGACTACGCCAAAGCGGGTGGCAGAACGATCGAACTGGCCCTCATCCGGGCCCCGGCACGTGACAAGGCCCGGCGGATCGGCTCGCTCATCTTCAACTTCGGCGGCCCCGGGGGTTCCGGCATCACCGGACTGCCGTCCTTCGCACCGGACTACGAGAAGCTCCGGGCCCGTTACGACCTGGTCAGCTTCGACCCGCGCGGTGTGGGCCGCAGCGACCCCGTGAAGTGCAAGGACGACAAACAGCTCGACGCGTACTACGCCCAGGACGCGACCCCGGACGACGCCGCCGAGGTGAAGACCTTCACCCAGGGGCTCGCCTCCTACGCGGCGGCCTGCGAGAAGCGCTCCGGCCGCTCACTCCCGTATGTGGGCACGACCAACGCCGCCCGTGACATGGAGCTGATGCGCAAGGTCCTCGGCGACAAGAAGCTGTACTACTTCGGCATCTCGTACGGCACCGAACTGGGCGGTGTCTACGCCCACCTGTATCCGAAGTCCGTCGGCCGCGCGGTCTTCGACGCCGTCGTCGACCCGTCCCAGAACGCCGAACAGGGCTCGCTCGGCCAGACGAAGGGCTTCCAGCTCGCCCTCGACAACTTCGAGAAGGACTGCGTGGCGCGCGGCGACGCCTGCCGACTGCCCGGCAGCACGCCGAAGCAGGTCGAGGGATTCATCACCGGACTGCTCACCCGGCTCGACAAGAAGCCGGTCGCCGGCATCGGCAACCGCAAGCTGACCCAGACCCAGGCCACCAACGGCATTGCCCAGGCGCTCTATTCGAAGCAGTTCTGGCCGTATCTGGAACAGGGGCTCGACGAGGCCGACGGCGGGAACGGCGCGCTGCTGCTCGCGCTGTCCGACGCGATGAACGGACGTGACGAGTACGGCAGGTACAGCAATCTCCAGGCGGCCAACGCGGCCGTCAACTGCGTGGACTCCAAGGAGCGTTACACGCTGGAGCAGACCAAGGCGAAGCTCCCCGAATTCCGGAGGGCGTCGCCCGTCTTCGGGGACTTCCTGGGCTGGGGTCTGATGAGCTGTTCCAAGTGGCCGGTCCCCGGGCAGTGGACCCACCCCGACGTCAGCGCGCCCGGCTCGGCGCCGATCCTCATCGTCGGCAACACCGGTGACCCGGCGACCCCGTACGCGGGCGCGAGGGCGATGGCCGAGGCGCTGGGCAAGGGCGTCGGGGTCGAGATCACGTACCACGGCCAGGGCCACGGCTCGTACGACAGCGGAAACCCCTGTGTGCAGGGGGCCGTGAACAACTATCTGCTGAACGGCACCGTGCCCGCGGCGGGAACGGTGTGCCGCTAGGCCGTGCCGCTGGGCCGTGCCACCCACCGGGCCGTGTGGCCGGGCCGGCCGCTGGGCCCTTCGCCAAGACCTGCCGCCGGGCCCCTGTCGCGAAAGCGGCGCCGTCCGCGCGGACTCCGCCCTCGTGGCGGCCTGGACCTCGGTTGTCCTCCACCCCCGGACGGGCTTGAATTGCCCGATGCCCAGACGTTTCCGGATAGCCACCCTGTCCATGCTGTCAACGGGATTGCTGCTGACCGGCGCACTCACCGCATGCGGCGGAGGTACGGACGACACCCCGTCCGACGCCAAGGCCGCTTCCCCGGTCACCGCCACCACCGCCCCGGGGACGGACCGGGGGCAGGGCGCGGAAGCCGGACCGGCGGTCCCGGCGCTGCTGCCGGCCGCGTTCGTCTCGCAGCGGCTCGAATGGGGACGGTGCGCGGCCCCCGAGAAGGCACGGGGCAGCGCCGCGAAGGCTCCGGGCTCCGGCTGGCAGTGCGCCACGATGCGGGCGCCCCTCGACTACACCGAGCCGGCCGGCGAGACCATCGGTATCGCCCTGATCCGCTCGGCCGCGCGGGACAAGGACCGCCGGATCGGCTCGCTCCTCTTCAACTTCGGCGGGCCCGGCGGCTCGGGCGTCGCCGCGCTGCCCGGCGCGGCCGGCCTCTTCGACGAGCTCCACGCCCGGTACGACCTCGTCGGCTTCGACCCTCGCGGAGTCGCCGAGAGCTCCGGGGTGGTGTGCCGGGACAACCAGCAGACGGAACGGTCCCTCCGTATCGACTCCACCCCGGACACCCCGGCCGAGGAGAAGGACTTCCTCGACGACTCGGCGGCCTTCGGCGCGGGCTGCGTGAAGCGTTCGGGACGGGTACTGCCGTATGTGGGGACCACCAGCGCCGCGCGGGACCTGGATCTGATGCGCCAGGTGCTCGGGGACCGGAAGCTTCACTACTTCGGCTTCTCGTACGGCACCGAACTGGGCGCGGTGTACGCCCACTTGTTCCCGTCGAAGGCCGGGCGGCTCACCCTGGACGCGGTGGTCGATCCGACGGCCGACTACATCGGCCACTCCCGCAACCAGGCGACCGGCTTCCAGCGCGCCCTGGACAACTACTTCGACAGCCGTGACATCAGCGCGAGAAGCGGTACGGCGCGGGTGGTGAAGCTGCTCGACCGGCTGGACCGCGAGCCCCTGCCCACCTCCATGGGCCGTACGCTCACCCAGGGCCTCGCCCTGACCGGCATCATCAGCCCGCTGTACGGCGAGGAGAGCTGGCCCGAGCTGACGGACGCGCTGGAGAGCGCGGAGGACGGCGACGGCACCGGACTGCTGCGCCTGGCCGACTCGTACAACGACCGTGACGCACAGGGCCGTTACGGTGTCTCGCACCACGCCCAGCGCGCCATCTCCTGCGCGGACGCCAAGGGCCGGGTGGACGCGGCCGAGGTCAGATCCCGGCTGCTGGCCGACTTCAGCGAGGTGTCGCCGGTCTTCGGCCCCTATCTGGCGTGGGATCTGGCGGGCTGGTGCGCGCGGTGGCCGGTCGCGGGTGAGCACGAGACACCGGAGGTGGCGGCGCCGGGCGCGGACCCGATCCTGGTGATAGGCGGCAAGGGCGATCCCGCGACCCCGTACGAGGGCTCCGAGCGGATGGTCGCGGAGCTGGGCGAGGGCGTCGGCGTCCATCTCACCTTCGAGGGTGAGGGCCATGGCGCGTACACCACGGGGAATCCGTGTGTCACGCAGATCGTGGACGACTACTTCCTGCGCGGCGAGGTCCCGGAGTCCGGGAAGAGCTGCGCGTAGGTCCTCCGCGTGACGAAGGGGCCGGTCCACCCGAGGGTGGACCG